>RDDY01000156.1 GCA_003852805.1 Chryseobacterium sp. | reverse complement strand
CCAATGTTCGCAACTTTATCAGAAATCATCCCTCGGTGATAGGGTTTAAAAATCTCTGTCAGTTCATCTTCAGATATGCCCATACCGTTATCGGAAATACTTACATGTAGTTTCGTTTTTTTAGGATCGACGGCCGTAATGCTCGAATATACAACGATTTGCCCATTGTCGGTAAATTTATTCGCATTGCTCAGGATATTGGTGAACAATTGATAGATTTTTGCGAAGTCGGAATAAATGGTCAAATTTTTCGGTATTTCGTTATGTATTACCAAGCGGTTATTGCGGGATTCTGCAAAGGCTTCAAAGGCAACCAGTATAGAATGTATATGTTCCCAAAGATTAAAGACAGTGCATTCGGCCTCACTTTTTTTATCGGTATTCTTGGCATATTCCAATATTTGATTGGCTTGCACCAGTAATGAATTGTTGGTGAATTTCATTGATTTCAGATACTCGGATACCTTTCCGTCTTGTATAACCTTGGCTATTCTGTCCATAAAGATGTTCATGATCTGCATCGGCGCACGCATCTCGTGACCTATCATCCCGATGATTCTGTTCTTGAAGCTTAAATTCTTGTTTATCAATTCGTTGGCCGTTCGAAGCTTACGCTCGTAATCAAAAGATTGTTTGATATAGTAAATAATGATGATGGAAACTATAAACATCAAAACCATCAGACTCAATACGGTACGTGACCTTATGCTGTTGTTTTTCTCTACCTGTTCACGATACTGTAGATCGAGCTTTGCACGGTATGCTTCCACGGCCATGTCATAAGCTTCCAATAAATTGTTGCTGGATGCTAATAATTTACCGAAAAGTCCATAGAGTACAGAATTGCTATTCTGCTTTATAATCTGTTTTGTTCTGATCTCTTTTATTCGTTCTCGATACTGTTGGTTGGCAACTTTCACTACGTTTCTCAAGTCTTCTTGCAATGCAGCGATGTCAACAGAGTTTTCTTGGCTGTTGGTTATTACAACTGTATCGGTTTTGGTTTGTTGGCGCCCTTTTATAGCGTCACCCAGCCGCCCCGAATAATCCTTTTTTATCGGGAGCAGCCACATTTTTCCGCTCTATCTGTATTACAGGCTCAGTTCGGGTAATTTTAATTTTTAAACTGTCGAACTTTATTGGGATATCCTCCATATCATAGGTCTTGTAAACCTGTTGCGTAGAATCTATGAGTCGCTTGAGTTCTGTCGGACCGTCGACAACGCTTTTATCGGCATTGACATATCTTAAAAATTCCGGCTTCTTATAGCCGTAATCTACAAAAGTGTTTAGATTGTCGGAGAGACGTTTTAATGATGCGAAATATAACTGTAAGTCTTTATCGTCTCGGGTAATAAAAAACTTTTGCAAATATTCTTGAGCGGTACCGAATTCTTTCTTTGCTTTCTTTGTTAAATGATCGATAGTCCGTCCTTGTTCGATCTGCTTCTCTATAAGATCAAGTTTTCTGCCATTAAAATACTCATTATAAAAAAATACAGAAACAGCAAGCTGAATTAACAGCACACTGGCGATTTATGAGTATAGTATGGCTTTTCTTCTTTTTACTTCTAAATGCATATATCGGATTAAAAATATAATTCAAGAACAGATGAACTTAAGCATTGGCAAAGATGCAAAATACGATAGTAACTTAAAGATTTTATTCATACCGATTACCTCAACGTAAAAACCATATACACCGGCACGTGGTCCGAAACCTTTCTCGCTGCCACCATATCGGGATAATTGCGGTAGAACGGAATGATACCCGAAGCGATGATCGAGATATTGGCGGTATTGTAGAAAATATTGTCGTATTCCGAGGCAAGACATTCGGCGCCGACGCATTTCATTTTTAAGCTGGTTTTTTGATTGACAACCGCAGGCGCGTAACCCATTTTTTTCAACGGATTGAAGACATTGTTGGACTGCGGAACATTAAAGTCGCCTAAAAAAATAATCCGTTGATCGGGCAACTCGGCAGGGAAGAATTTCAAATATTTGATTTCTTGCTCCGGCTGCCGACTCTTGGGCACCGCATGAAAATTGACCAAGGTAAAGCGCAGGCCGCTTACCGAGAAAGTAGCCAGATACGGCTCACGCACAATCTGTTTGCTGTATTTGGTATAAAGGTTTGGTTTTGACACCAAAAGTACTCTGTGCGAATTGTAGAAAAATGCGTATCGGTCAGATTCGCTCGGGCTGCCTGTCGTGATGTCGCTCACGGAGGCTTTCCAGCGTTTGGCCGAATCGCCGGCGTTCAAACGGTTCAGGACACGTTCTACCGCTGCGGAACCGGTTTTGCCAACCACTTCCTGCACCGCTACTACGTCAAAGGATTTGATGATGTCGGCGATGGCGTTTATGGTTTCCTGGTTTTTACTGTTGCCCAAATGCTGAACATTCCAGGTCGCGACGGAAATCTGCTGAGCCGGAAAATAGCTGCTAACCAATAATAGCAGCGCAATTACATATAACCTACTCATTGTCTTTATTGAAGATGTTAATGCCTACGTTAAAAGAATAAACACTGCAAATTTTATTGCAATAGTAGACTTTTATCACATACGTGGAGGGCGTGGATATCTCTTGATTGCTTGGCAGCCGGTAGCCATCCTTATTTATTGCTGCTCATGAAACTAATATAAAGTAATTTAAATATATTTTATTTGGAATCGATTATATTACATTTTTGGATGTGTTTTTGCTGGCGTATGCATATTATGCAATTTAAACTACAAAATCCTTATCATTTAATTTTGCTGTTCGTAATGTTGTTTTCAATATGATGTGCGTATTTATAGTATATTTGCAGTTTGCAAGTCGAGACTTTACTG
>RDDY01000257.1 GCA_003852805.1 Chryseobacterium sp. | reverse complement strand
CACCGTTTCGTTTATGCCAGTATGCAAATCGGTGGAAGCTATGTTTACATAATGTGGCATTATAGGTTCGCTTCGCACAGCCTTTTGCCTCGCTTATGCAAGCATCCAACCGCACAGGCTGTCCTATAATAACATTATGTAAAATATCCAATGCCATAGTCTTCACCCCGAAAAAATATCCCACCGCACAAATGCCAATGCTAATATTTTTCGGGGTTCAGAAGCCGTATTTTCTTCCCAACCGCACCCACCCATTTTGCCACAGCACCCCACCACCCATTTCAGCGGTGCAGTAAAAAAATAAAGCATTAATTGGTTGTATTGCCAATGTGCTGAATAAAGTGTTTAGTCATTTCACTTCATTGCATTTCGGTAGGCGAAACCCAAATTTACCTGCATTTATTCCGTTCCATTGCCTGCACACCTTATTTCAGCACCGCACAGCAAGAGTATTTCGTACCTCATACCCTTGCTTTTTTCCAACGCTTCAGATAATGGTATGCTTTATTTTTTACTGCGAAGTGTTTGCCCCATTGCCAACGCTCAAATGAAATTTTGGAATTTAATAAAAGGTAGTCAATAGACATTTTCCAAAAGAAAAAAGAATAAAAAGGAAAGCAAAGGTAGGTGGCTACGCACAAGCCCACCGCACCAAAAAAAATCCAAAAGACTACGGCATAATGGCAATGCAAATAAGGTGCTTCGCAAGTTAATTTTCATTGCCTTGCCACCCTTCGGGACTTATTCCGTTTCCTTTTGGATTTTTTGCCCCGCCACCTGATAAAAGGCTTTCTTTTTTTTCTGTTTTTTCTTTGTAAAAAAGTTTTGGTTTTCAGCCACAGCAACGAAAGGAACGGAGCTAATCTCAAAAGTGGTGCAATATGAAAGCCGTTAAAATCTTTACTTACAACCCGAAAAATCCGCAATCGGAATTTGAATTTTATGCTCTTTGTAAGGGCTTAAATAGTGGTAAGCCGTTAGATATACCTTGCCCGAATTGCTTTGTTATTTCCTGCCGTAATGTGGAGGAAATGGACATTTACCGCAGTCTATTATTTGGTTTGTGGCAAACAAAATCATTTCATCAGTTTTTAATCGGTTCGGTCATTCCTTACATTCGGATAGGGGATTTTAAAAGCTTCGTTTTTGAACAGGTAACCCATTTGAAAGGAAAAGAAAAGGCATTTAAAAAAGACGTTCAAAATTCCAAAGTATTAGAGCAGAAAGAACGGCAGTTATACGAGCAGTTGCGTTTAATTTCAGAATTGAAACGCATTTACATTGCAAGGCATTTAAAGCGGTAGCCCTTTGGGCTACGCTCTTTTGCCTTTACAGTTCCCACCGCTTGCTCGATACTTGCACCATTAACCACATATAAAGGCAATATAAATGCACCGTTTTATAAATAGAGTGTAAACAGGTGCAACAAAAAATCCTGCCCCAATGGGCAGGATTTCACACATCAACCAAAACCAAAATGCACCTTTATTTTATTGTTTCGGGTGCATCAGCTTTCATAATTGCAAATCTGATTTTTACGGTGTCCACTTCTTTGGGTGTATCTTCGGGCGTTTCTTGCAAAATGCCTTTCAGTACGATTTCAAAATTTTCAGTGCTTCCCTGCGTTTCGCTGTAAACGGTTGCACTTACTACATTGACTTTACCCGACAGTTCCGCACCTGCCTTAAATCTGATTTTCTTTTTTTTCTCTGCCATAACTTTTGATTTTAAGGTTGCTTTGAATTTTCCTTTTGTTCGGCTTCATTATCGTTGTCCGTTTGCATTGCCGTTTGTGATATAGCGGTTGCCACAGTTCCGCCCAATATCAGATAACCGCCTACGGTTACAATGGTAGCAGGTAATGCAATGGGTGCGGTCAGAATTGCACCGCCTACGGCTGTTAATGTGATACCGATTGTCCGAATGATTTTAAACCATTTCGGGGTTGGAGCTTTTACACGCTCTACTAAATTTAAACTATTGCTTTTCATTGTTGAATTGTTTTAAAATGATTTTTTCTAAATTGTTTACTCGGTGTTCCAGATAATCCACTTTGTGATTAAGCAAATCATAACTGTTTTTGAACTCTGTTTTTATCAGCAAAGCCATTGTTTTTACTTCCGTTAAATCCTTTTCCATTTTCTTAAAATCGGAATGGAGTTGTTTAATGAAGTAAGCCACAATAGCCAAGAGCATACTAATCAAAGAGCCGAACACTACATTTAATGTGATTGCATTTTCCATTGATACACGCTTTTAAAATTGGAAATTGTTTTCAATGCTGATACCCTTACGCTCACTTTGGGCAATAGCCAAAAGTTTTGGATAAATCATTTGGTAAGCATCGTTGCTTCGCAACACTTGATAATCGCCATTCACAAGCTCGAAACCGAAACCACAAAGCGGACAACCTGCCGTATGGGTGTACGTGTTCCCGATGTGGATATACACAAAACTGAAATTCGGTAAGCCGTTTATTTCAATCATACCTTTATGGAGCTTTGGGAATTTCTGCCGATACTCGGCATTCATTCCACCCCAGGTGTTCAGCCTTAGCGTGTAGTTTCCTGTTGGGATTGCGGTTTGCTTCGGAATTTTTACGGCTCTTATCTTGTCTTCTAAAAGGTAGCACTGAAACACATCATCAATATATAATTGGCTCAATGTACTTTGCTTGCCTTCGGCTACTCTTAAAATTTTTGTTCTCATTGAAGATTGATTTTAAAGGTTAGAAATAAAAGCCCCTCGCAATGCTTGGGGCTTTCGTTTGTGATGTTCTAAAACGCATCTTCAATCCGTAAGCAGTTGCTTGATGAAAACGCATAATGATTACCGTTTACC
>RDDY01000124.1 GCA_003852805.1 Chryseobacterium sp. | reverse complement strand
GCCACGCGCGGACCGTTTTCCAAGGCTTTGGCAATGTCTGCTTTGATTTCGGCTTCCTTCGGATGGCCTTTGATCTTGTCGTAAAGGTTCTGAAGACCGTTATTCGGGTTGATATCGAGTTCCTTGAAAGTATCGGCATACTTTTCAAAAACATCTTTGAAGTAAGTTTCCACAATGGCGCCGAAAATGATGGGATCGGAGATCTTCATCATCGTCGCTTTCAGGTGTGCAGACAGCAGTACATCTTCTGCCTTGGCTTTTGCAATAGCATCTGCTACCGCGCCTTTCAAAGCTTCCATGCTCAAGGCCGAGCTGTCGATCACTTCGCCTTCTTTCAATGGCGCGAGACCTTTCAATTCGGTAGTCGAACCGTCAGCGGATTTAAAGACGATCTTGAATTGAGAATCTTTATCCATCGTCACCGATTTCTCGGTAGAGTAGAAGTCGCCGTTTTGCATAGACGCTACATCGGTCTTGGAATCTTCTTTCCATTCGCCCATTCTGTGCGGGTGAGCCTTGGCATAATTCTTCACTGCCTTTGGCGCTCGACGGTCGGAATTGCCTTCCCGAAGCACAGGGTTCACGGCAGAGCCCAAAACCTTGGCATAAGTGGCTTTGATTTGCTTCTCTTCATCGTTCTTCGGCTCTGCGGGATAATCGGGCACCGCGTAACCGTGCGACTGCAATTCTTTGACAGCCGCCTGCAACTGTGGAACCGAAGCGGAAATATTCGGAAGCTTGATGATGTTGGCCTCCGGCGTTTTAGCGATTTCACCCAGCTCGGTCAGTGCATCGTTTACGCGCTGTTCCTCTTTCAGATAGCTCGGGAAGTTGGCCAAGATGCGGCCTGCCAAAGAGATATCACGGGTTTCAACATGGACGCCTGCCGTCTTGGTGTACGCCTGCACAATGGGCAGAAACGAAAAAGTCGCCAACATAGGCGCCTCGTCGGTCAGGGTATACAGAATAGTAGATTGGTCTGACATTGTTTTATGGGTTTCTTGCAAATTTAATCAATTATAGATTATGGTTGAAATGCTATAAATAACAGAGCCTGACGCTTGCCAGGCTCCGAGTTTTTATTGTAATGAAATTATCTGCCGAGGAACGAGTTGTACATCCACACTTCTTTTTCTTGCGCGGCAATATAATCACTCATCTGCGCGTTGGTACCCTCGTCACCGGCTTTGTCGGTAATGTCTAACAGTTCCTGCTGCAGTTCCAAGATGGTTTTAAACGACGACAAAATAATCTCTACCGATTTGTTCGCATCGTTTACCTCACGGCTTTCCTGTATGGTAGAAACTTTGAGGTATTCCGAATAATTGTGCTCGGGTACGGCGCCCAGCGTCAAAATACGCTCGGCAATTTCGTCGATTTTTATGATCAGGTCGTCATATAGTTCTTCAAATTTAGGGTGCAGTGTAAAGAACTTTTCACCTTTGATATTCCAGTGAGCGCCACGGGTGTTTTGGTAAAAAACGGAGTAGTTGGCCAGCAGAATGTTTAGTTTTTCAGCGATATTGCTGCATTCTTTTTGATCCAATCCCACGTACTTGTAATTTTCCATTGATATGAATTTTTATTTTTTTAAAGTTAATGTTTAATAACGCGTTGCCAGGACGACTTTGCCGAAACCTTCGATCATTCCGACTTTCGCAAAGACCACGTCGCCGCCGAATTTCAAAGTTTGCTCAATGATTTCATCCACAATATCGTCGATGTCTTCTTTACTGTCGATGTCGTCTTGGTCGATGGGGGTCAGGGTTCCGTCTTCCTCTTTTCGAACAGGTTGGAAGTAGCCTTCTTCCACAAAGACGGTCTTTCCGCGGCCTTCCTGCACGGCTCTCCAGATCTCGTTAAGATCGGTCACCACATTGCCGCGGCTTACTTCGTCTTCCAATTCCTCGATACGCTTGCGGTGCTTTTCCACGCGCAGACTTTCCACATGCGGCCAAATATATTTAATGAGATTCGAAGCTCTTTCGTCCTGATCTTTCAGCAGAACATGTCCGATGATGGTGTCGGGATGGTCGGCTTCCTGCAGGTATCGGCTGTAATTGTTTTCGTCTGAACAGATGATTACAGGCAGTGGGTTCTTATCCCGTGCTCTGTTCAGCGCCTTGTCCACTTGGTTAAAGTATTCCTGATTCAGATTGGTGACACGCGACGCGATGGAAGCCTCATCCTGAGAGAGCGGATGGTAGTCGTTTTCTTTGATCGGGAAATCGTCGTTTTTGATTTCTTCAACCAATTCTTCACCGCTGGCCTGCAGCAACCGCGCACCGCCGCGCGCCAGGATCAGAGCGTAATAATCCTGATGACGTTTCAATGCTCGGACAATCGGGCGGGTGGCAAAATTGCTATCGATGATGACGCGGTCATGCAGCGGTACCGGCAGCTTCAGATATTCCTGTATATCGTCATTCACAAACAACATGAGACCGCGATCGTTGTGGGTGTGGTCTATCTGTGCGGCAACGGCTTCCAGTTTGGCTGTAAAGTCCTTGGCCACTTTCTCACCGTGCTCATTTTCAAGCCGGCGTCCGGCTTCTCTGATTAAATTCTTTAATTGTATGGGGTCTTGCAGCGCTTCGGGATTGGCCTTGTGCGTCTCTTGAATAATGGTAACGCAGACGGGTGCCTGCACATTCTTTAATCTTTCCAGTGTTTCTTTCATAATCGATATTATTTCTCCTGATAGAAACAAATTCCAAGCCACGGCCGCTATTACTGATTTAAGTCAAAGAATGCCGTAAAGACCGAATATATTTCGTATTTTGTAGAGTTATACCAGAAAAGCATTGAGAGTGAAATCCGATTTAAAAGCACTGATTTTGGGTGC
>RDDY01000193.1 GCA_003852805.1 Chryseobacterium sp. | reverse complement strand
GTCTTCCACACGGTCGCAGGATACGGCGGTATAAGTAGCACCGGCCATCAACAGCGAGTAAACAGCAATAGTGAAATATCTTTTCATGTTTTGTTAATGATAATGGATAAGTAAATCTATATGCTTGGTCAAAAGCTGTGCAAAGGTATAAAGTATATGGGAAATAAATAGTATGTGCTTATCTGCCGGAATTATCGGAATTTTGCCGCATGAAAATCGAACTTTCCTCGTTTCGTCCGCTCTTGTTTATGCTGCTGTTGGCGGTGCCGGCGTTCATTGCGGTTTATCTGCTGTCAAGCGCCGGCGTTCATCTGTCCACGCGTATAAATGTACTGCTGTTCTTCCTGAATTTTATCAGCCTCTTTGCCGTGGTTACGGCGTATATTCTGAAGCACGATACTGCAGGATATGTGTTTATGGGCATGATGCTTCTAAAGTTCGGCGGGGTTTTATACGTAGCTTATAACTTCCCCGAGTTCAAAAACAACATTCCCGCCTACCTGCTTTTGTACGCGTATTACTTGGTGATTGAAACCGTATTGGTTGTCAAGATGGTAGGCAAAACAAGACAAAAATCATGAAATATTGCCCGGCAGCCGGTTCAATATAGAAGTTAATTCCCTATTTTTGCACAAAATTTAGAGGAAGGGCTATGAATTTGAACAAGATTGTTTTATTGCTAACGTTTATGTTGTCAGGATTGGTCGGTTTCTCTGCCGCCGAGACAGCAGATAAAGGCAACTATGATCCGGTCCCGGACATCATGCACCACATCCAAGATTCTCATTCTTGGCATCTTTGGGGCGAAGGCGAAAAGTCGGTCGGTTTTCCGCTCCCTGTAATCTTGATCGATAACGGTCTGCAGGTTTTCTCTTCCTCGAAGTTCGGTCACCACGAAGACGAAGTGGCCGAGTCCAACGGTAATTACTACAAGCTTCACCACAATAAGATTTACAAAACCGACGCTGCCGGCACACTGAACATGAACGGCGAAGAGGTGACCAACGCGCGTCCGTTTGACCTTTCCATTACCAAAAACGTTGCAATGACAATTTTTGCAGCGGTTCTTCTGACGCTGCTGGCATTCGGTACGGCAAAATCTTATAAGAAGTCTATGGTTCCTTCGGGTGTTGCCCGCTTCATGGAGCCGCTGGTGATCTTCGTAAGAGACGAGATCGCATTGCAGAACATCGGTTCTGTTCGTTACAAGAAATATGTTCCTTACCTGGTAACCTTGTTCCTGTTCATTTGGATCATCAACGTTCTGGGGCTGATTCCGGGTGCAGCCAACGTTTCCGGTAACATCGCCTTTACCATGGTATTGGCACTGTTGACACTTATCATCGTGAATGTTAACGGTAAGAAGACTTACTGGTCGCATATCTTTGATCCGCTGGGTAACAATATGCCATGGGCCGGGAAGATCTTGGTGTACATCATTCTGGTGCCGGTTGAGATCCTGTCGATTTTCACAAGACCATTTGCACTGATGATTCGTCTTTTCGCCAACATGACGGCGGGTCACATCATCGTGTTGAGTTTGGTATCGCTCATCTTCATCATTAAATCATTTGCCATCGCTCCGGTATCCATCGCTCTGACATTGTTCATCGACGTGCTGGAAGTTTTGGTAGCCGCGCTTCAGGCGTATATCTTTACGCTGCTTACGGCGTTGTTCATCGGTATGGCAGAAGAAGAGCCTCATCACGCTCACTAAGAAATCAATTAACGAAAACCATTTTAAATTATATAGTTATGTTTGGTAGTATCGCAGCAGTAGGAGCCGGTTTAGCGGTTCTGGGTGTAGGATTAGGTATCGGTAAAATCGGTGGTCACGCAATGGACGCTATTGCAAGACAACCTGAGCAGTCCGGTAAAATCCAAACTGCAATGATTATCGCCGCTGCACTTATCGAGGGCGCTGGTCTCTTCGGTATCGTGGTTGCGCTGTTGGGTAACAACGTGGGTGCATAATCAAACCTTACCTGAAATTTCCGGCCGCGGTTGGCTGCCGGAAATTTCTTTCTAAATAATTTAAGTACCACTAAATAAACTTTATCCAAGATGGATTTATTAATACCTGCAGAAGGCACGCTGATCTGGACACTGGTTGTCTTTTTACTGCTTGTGCTGTTGCTTACTAAATTTGCATGGAAGCCGATTCTCGGTGCGATTGATCAAAGAGAAACCAACATCGTAGATGCGCTGAACCAGGCGACACTGGCACGCAAGGAGGTGGAAAACATGAAGGCTGAAAACGACAGAATCATCCGCGAGGCAAAAATCGAGCGCGATGCTATTCTGAAAGAAGCCCGCGAGATCCACAACCGTATCGTAGGCGAAGCCAAAGAAAACGCTCATGCTGAAGGTGAGAAGATGATTGCTCAGGCCAAAGCTTCTATCGAGAACGAGAGAAATGCTGCCATGGCTGACATCAAGTCTCAGATCGGTCTTCTTTCTGTGAACATTGCAGAATCTATCCTGAAGCAGAAACTGGACAACAACGACGCTCAGAACGAGCTGGTAGCGTCTATGCTGAACGAATCTAACCTTAACTAATGCCGATGCTGATTTCTAAAGTAGCAAAACGTTACGCCAAAGGTATCTTTGATTTTGCACAGGAATCAGGCAAGATCGATCTGCTGTTCGGCGAAATGAAGGATTTGCTGGCGACGCTGAACAATTCTCCGGAGCTGCGCAGAACCTTTACCAGCCCTATCATTGATTACCGCAAGAAAGAAGCGATCAGCAATCAGCTTTTTTCAGGTTTCTCAGCAGACTTCCGCAACGTGATGACACTGATCATTCGTCAAAAGAGAGAGCGACATCTGGAAGGAATTGCCGAGGCTTATGTGGAAATG
>RDDY01000135.1 GCA_003852805.1 Chryseobacterium sp. | reverse complement strand
CAATCGTGAACTTTTCCTGAGCGCCGACGGTGATATATAAAAGACTGAGAATTAGAAAGAAATACTTTTTGACACTAAAGCTGCGTTGAGTCATTTTTCTTTTTTAAAATTGCTAATTTTGAACCCTAATTTTACCAGAACATCTTGGGCTCAAAAGGTTTCAAAAGTACCCTACTATTTTTACTTTTCCTAATTTTTAACAGTTTTTTAGCACAGACAGGCCGTATTGTGCCCGCGCAAAACACTGATAATAAGAGGGTTGCTGTGTCGTCTGATACGGTAGTTGCCGGTAACGAGCAACTGAGCGATGTGGTGAAGACCAAAGCAGACAACATACGCAATGACCTGTCGGCCAATATGACCTTCCTTAATAAAAACGCTCAGGTCAATTATCTGGATATGGAGATTCAAGCGGATTATATCTCGGTCAATTGGACCAACGGACAGATATATGCGCGCGGCAAACTGAACGAAAACGGACGTGTGGTAGAGCCCGTCGTTACCAACCAAGGAGGAAAGAAATACGAGACCGACAGTTTTACATATAATTATAAAACGGCTGTCGCCATAGCCCATAACGCAAGAACCGAGGAGAGCGAGGGCGTGATTGTGGCCGAGCGCACCAAGAAGGTGAACGATTCTGTCTTTTACATGCGCAACGGCAAGTACACCACAGACGAATATTTCCTGCAAAAAAAAGACACCGTCGCCGACTATTATCTGCTGGCGCCCACCATTAAGTTGATTAAAGGGCAAGAAAAATCACAAGTAATCACCGGACCGATACAGATGTATATAGAACAAGTGCCCACACCGCTTGTTTTGCCGTTTGCCATTCTGCCGTTTTCAGACAAGCGCAGTGCCGGTATTTTGATTCCGAGTTTTGGTGAGAGACAAGATGTTGGTTTCTTCTTGAACAGTTTGGGTTATTACCAACCGATCGGCGAGCATTTCGACGTCCGCGTGCTTTTGGATTTATATACCAAGGGAAGTTGGAGCATCAGGTCCGAAGTAGGCTACAAAAAAAATTACAAATATTCAGGAAACTTCTCGGGTGAAGTGGGGAATACGGTTAGGGGAATCCGCGGACTGCCCGATTATTCCAAGTCAAGCACTTACCGAATTGCGTGGCGGCATCAGCAAGACCCGAAAGCCAATCCGTATCTGAACTTCTCGGCATCGGTAGATATCATCAGCAATAAGTTCTACAACAACACCATCAACAATAATTACATCTTTAATCAGAACGTTCTCAATACCCAGCAGAATTCCAGCGTTTCGGTAACCAAGCGTTTCCTGAATCTGCCTGTTACTTTAAACGGAACGGCATCTTACTCGCAGAACTTTTCCACCGGTTATGTAGATCTCAGATTGCCGCAGTTGACGGCCAACGTCAGTCAGTTTTATCTGCTTCCTTCTCGCACCGGTGTGAGAAACGGGCTTTTGGAGAATATCAATGTTAACACATCGTTGGCGTTTACCAATTTCCTGACCGCAAAGCAAGAAGATCTCTTCGGTCCGAACATGGCCGATAATCTGCAAACCGGCTTGAAAAACAACATCGGCCTGAGTACCAATGCGCCGCTGTTTAGGTATTTTACATTTTCGCTTGGCGCCAATGTAGACAACGTGCTGACGACCAAAACCAAGCGGAAGACCTACAATCCCGTGACCAATTCATTGGAAGATCTGTACGACAAGGGTGTGGCAGGCTTCGGCACCTTCAGCACCACCGCCAGCGTGCAGACGGTTCTGTACGGTACCAAGGTGTTTAAAAAAGGTGCGGCAATACAGGCCATCCGCCATATGATCACGCCCAGTTTCGGGTTTACCTTTTCTCCGGATTTTGCGCGGGATTCTTGGGGTTATTACAGAAGATATTATAACGAGCGTGGCGACGCGGTGCAATACTCGATCTTCGAGGGTGGAATTTACGGCGCGCCCGGCAGCGGCCTTACGCAGTCCCTCGGCTTCAATATCAATAACAATGTAGAGATGAAAGTGCGCTCGCGCAAAGATTCGACGGGCGTGCGAAAAATCAAGATATTTGAAAACCTCAACATCAGCGGCAGTTACAATTTTGCGGCAGATCATTACAAGTGGTCACCCATCGGCTTTAACTCGCAGTCGTCATTCTTCGATAATAAACTTGCGCTGAATATGGCCATGACCGTAGATCCGTACAAAATCATCTATGAACCCGAGAGTGGCCAAGGCGTGAGGACGGAACAGTTCGGGCATTTCAGCATTCAAAATTTCAATGCGCAGTTCTCACTGCCTTTGAACGAAGCTATCTTTGGTGAGAAAGAAGATTTGGGCAAGTTGTATTCGCGCAAAGGCGAGGTGCGGAATGAGAATTATTACTTTGACGATGACGGTTACGCCCATTTCGGCCAGCCGTGGACGCTCAACATCAATGCGCAATACAACTACACCCGTCAGCTGAGCCGCTTCGGGACGCACTCTGCCTCCATCGGTTTGGACGGAACCTTGAAGTTAACGCCGTTTTGGAACATCAACGGCAGTACCTTTTACGATGTGGTGACGGGCGAGTTGGCTTATACACGCCTTGGTTTTGCACGGGATCAGCGGAGCTTTACCATCAATTTCAATTGGGTGCCGGTGGGACAGTACCGCGTTTATGATTTCTTCATCGGGATCAAGGCAAACATCCTGCGAGACGCGGTAAAATACCGCTCACGGAGTTTCCCGCAAACCAATTCTTCCTTCTAATTTTTTTATATTTGCCGGATATGCAAAGCAGCGATTTCTGTATTTCGATCCAGGAAATCACTTCTCTTTATTTGACAAAAAGTAAACATGAAAAAAATAATTTCTACTCCTGACGCTCCGTCTGCCATCG
>RDDY01000168.1 GCA_003852805.1 Chryseobacterium sp. | reverse complement strand
ATATTGTTTTCCCGATGCAGAAGCTCCACGTCGCCGGGTTGCGGAGCGCTCACATCGATCCATTCCAGATTGTTGTCGTCAAAAAGTTTGCGTTTCGGCATAACACAAAAGTAAGTAAAGTTATAAGTTAAATGTAAGCGCAATTTCCCGCTCAGGAAGCGATTTCGGGCGGAACGAATTTTGCAACTTTTACCTTTACCAAACAAAATCATTATTATGAAATCGAGTGAAAAACAGGAGTCGGAACTGCAAGACCCGACCACCAAATACCCGAGACCGCCCTTTGAACTGAAAAAGCAAGAATGGCCGGGCTTGGCCGGTAAGATGGATCCGAAACCGGACCACGGCGAAGAAAGCTATAAAGGTTCCGGGAGATTGACGGGCCGCAAAGCACTGATAACGGGTGGCGATTCGGGCATCGGTCGAGCGGCGGCAATTGCCTATGCGCGAGAAGGCGCAGATGTAGCCATTGTTTATCTGCCGCAAGAAGAACCGGATGCACAAGAGGTAATTGCATTGATCGAGGCAGAAGGCAGAAAAGCCGTGGCGATCCCCGGAGATTTGCGCGAAGAGGATTTCTGTACGGGGCTGGTAGAAGAAACGGTAGACAAATTGGGCGGCTTGGATATTGTCGTTTGCAATGCCGCGCGCCAACAGGCTGTCGAATTCATTTTGGATTTGACAACCGAGGATTTCGATGCGACCATGAAAACCAATCTTTATGCACCGTTTTGGATCATAAAGGCGGCGGTGCCTCATCTGAAACCGGGTTCCGTTATCATCGGCCTGACGTCACAACAGGGTTATGATCCGCTCCCGAACCTTTACGATTACGGACAGACAAAGGCAGCTACCGTGAATTATGTAAAATCCTTGGCCAAGCAATTGGGTCCGCGCGGTATCCGTGTAAACGGCGTTTCGCCCGGTTCTACGTGGACGCCCATCCAAGTATCGGGCGGCTCAAACGACGAACGGCTGAAGAACTTCGGTGGCGACGCGCCCTTGGGCCGGCCGGCACAACCCGCAGAACTGGCGTCGATTTTTGTACAGTTGGCCGCCGATGACGCATCTTACACATCCGGCAACATCTACGGCGCGGGTGGCGGTGTCGGTCAGCCATAATATAGGTGGCCGCTACCTGATTTCTTCCAGAATTACGTTGCCTGTTTGATCGGCATCTACCAAGACGATAAGGTTAGGTACGGTCATAAAACTTTGCTTCGCGCCGCGGTTTATTTTGTATCGCAAGATCAGCTGACCGTCGTTACGGCGCGCAAGATTTACAGGTGTTATTGTTACGGCGGTATCGGTTTCGGGCAGGGTCAATGCAATTGCATATCGGTTTGAGAAATCGATCGGTGTAGGTTTTCCGGCGGTGCCCATAGTTGTTGCCGTCCCAAAATAACGGTCGAAAGCGGTTCGGTCGGTGATTTTGTTTTCGGTAAGCGCCGGTGCATCGTTTCGGACGAAGTAATTCTGTGCTACCGTAAACGGAACAGAAGTTTCCTGTCGGTTGACATGGGTTGTGGTTTGTGTCGCCGCGTTCTGTGTGCTTTCACAGCTTACCGGTATTACGACGATGGCCATCGGAAGAAAGAATTTGTTCAGTTTTATAATTAAAGTTTTACTGTTATTGTAACCGATCAGCAAAATGAGTTCCGGTGTGTTGTGAAACCGACATTTCCCTGATCGCTGACGAATCCGTAATTTTGCAACAGATATTTGAAATTATGATTAAAAGCCATATTAAAGGAATCGGCCATTACGTTCCCGACCACATTGTAACCAACGATGACTTGGCCAAGGTGATGAATACCAACGACGAATGGATCACCGAGAGAACGGGCATTAAAGAGCGACGCCACCGCGAGAACCGCAACGATTCTGAAATCACCACCGCCTATCTCGGTATGAAAGCTTCCGAGAGAGCCATTGCCGACGCCGGGTTGACCGCACAGGACATCGACTATATTGTATTTGCCACTCTTTCGCCGGATTATTTCTTTCCCGGTTGCGGCGTGCAATTGCAGCACATGCTGGGTTGCGGCACCATCGGCGCGTTGGATGTCAGGAACCAATGCTCGGGCTTTGTTTATGCCATGAGCGTTGCCGATGCGTTTATTAAAACGGGTCTTTACAAGAACATCCTTGTGGTCGGCGCAGAGATTCACTCGTTCGGGTTGGATATGAGCGATCGCGGCCGCGGCGTGTCGGTGATCTTCGGAGACGGCGCGGGCGCAGTTGTCCTTTCCGCCACAGAGGATGAAAATGCAGGCGATATTCTGGCCGTCAATATGCATTCCGAAGGTCAATACGCTGAGGAATTGTGCACCAAATTCCCGGGAACAAAGTACGGCTGGAGCGACCGTCTCTTACGCGAACCGGATGCGGTTACCGCAGATGAAATCTATCCGTACATGAACGGCAACTTCGTGTTCAAACACGCCGTTACGCGTTTCCCCGAAACCATAAAAGAAGCATTGGATAAGGCCGGAAAAACCGCTGAGGATTTGGATTTGTTTATCCCACACCAAGCCAATCTTCGCATCGCACAGTTTGTTCAAAAGCAGTTGGGACTATCAGATGACCAGGTATTCAACAATATTCAAAAATACGGCAATACCACGGCTGCGTCTATCCCGATTGCGCTAAGCGAGGCCATCGAGCAAGGCCGCTTAAAACGCGGCGATTTATTGTGTATGTCAACCTTCGGCAGCGGCTTTACCTGGGGCAGCGTGTTGCTGGAATATTAGGAGTTTTCTATAAAAAGACGAGAGTCGGGGATCGGTGCGGCCGGCCCCTATAAGGTAAAAAAAAATAATTTTTTTTATTGGTAAAGAGAGAACGAAAAAATACCCAACCCGCGCAC
>RDDY01000192.1 GCA_003852805.1 Chryseobacterium sp. | reverse complement strand
CCTTTGGTTCGGGGTTGCGACCGCAGTATCAGCTTTATTTGAGCGCGATGGCGGCGCTGGCATTAAAAAGAAATGTGCGCGTTGTCTTGGATAGATCTCAGATGTTCACTTTCGGTCATCGTCCGCAGACGCATCAGCATCTTCGGTTTGCAGCCGGACTCGACGGCAAGATTACAGCGATGCAGCACGCCACCGTAGCAGAGACGTCGCGCTTTGAAGATTACACCGAGACCGTCTCCAACTGGAGTCACCGGATCTATCCCGCAGACAACACGCTTCTTACCTATCAGCTGGTGCCGCTCGATGTTTACACGCCAATCGACATGCGTTCACCCGGCGGTTCCACGGCCTTTGCCACAATTGAATGTACGATTGACGAACTGGCGTATAAACTGGGAATGGACCCGATGGAATTTCGTCTGCTGAACTATGCAGAGGTAGACCCGTCCAACGGCAAACCCTTTACAAGCAAGGCGCTGCGCGAATGTTATCTTGAAGGCGCCGAACGCTTCGGCTGGAAAAACAGAAATCCTGAACCCCGAAGCATGACCCGCGGAAACAAGTGGGTAGGTTATGGCTTGGCGGCGGGGATGTGGGATGCCAATCAATTTCCTGCAAGAATGGAGGCGCGAATCAACGCCGACGGACACTTGGAAATCGAGAATGCAGTAACCGACATAGGCACAGGCACTTTCACCGTTATCACGCAGATTGCTGCCGATGAAATAGGCCTGACAATCGATAAAGTTTCCTTTTTATATGGCGACAGCAAGAGACCTTTTTCCATGATTCAAGGCGGTTCTACCATGACGGCATCCACGGGCGCGGCGGTGGTGGCCTCCGTGCGCGCGCTGAAAGAAAAGATACTGAAAGCGGTGAAAAGAATGGATGTTCCGGCGATGAAAGATGTCACTCTTGACGCGGTAGATTTCAAAGACGGCAGTATCTACCTGAAAGGGCAGCCGCATATATCGGTTTCGTTCAAAGAAATTGTTGCGGCGCGAAAAGGTAAGGTGATTAAAACCACCAATATGGCAACGCCGCAAATGCTGAAACTGCGCAAGTACAGCCGCGCTGCCCACGGCGTTTCTTTTGTGGAAGTAGAGGTGGACAAAGAGCTGCGCGAGATCACCGTCACTCGGGCGCTGACGGCCATTGCGGCAGGAACCATCATCAACCCGAAGACGGCACGAAGCCAAATAGAAGGATCAATGGTCTGGGGTATCAGCAAAGCCTTGCAAGAGGAAAGTCTCTTGGATGAACATTTGGGCAAATTCATGAATCACAATCTTGCCGAATATCATGTTCCTGTCCATGCCGATGTAAACGAACTCGATGTCATCTTTGTCGATGAGCGTGACGACATTATCAATGAACTCGGTATCAAAGGCGTGGGAGAAATCGGTTTGGTAAGCATGCCCGCTGCCGTTGCCAACGCCATTTATCATGCCACGGGCAAGCGTGTAAATAAACTTCCGATTCATCTTGAAGATTTGCTGTAATGTGTGGAGTGCAATATTCGTTGTTACAATTACTTACAGTTTAGTACTCAAATACTACTTTAAACAATAAATGACACTTACCCTAGGCGAGCGCTCTTCTGAAAACACAGATGCCGTCTTGAAGCTGACGGCACTTTGGGCATTCTCAGAGTCGGGTTTGGGCGGTATACTCCATGCGCTGCATATTCCGTTCAAAGGATTATTGATAGCCGCGATAGCTGTGGTGCTTTTGAGCCTCATTGCAAAGTACAGCGGCTACCGTTACAAGCAGATTATTGCATCTACGGTAATCGTGATTATGGTAAAAGCGGCCGTCAGCCCGCACTCGCCGTTGCCGGCTTATTTGGCGGTTAGCTTTCAGGGATTTATGGCGGCGGTTCTTCTGGGTTTGTTCCCGGCGAAAAAAGTAATGCTGATCATCTTTGGCACACTGGCTTTGATTGAAACGGCAGCACAAAAATTCATCGTTCTCACGCTGTTTTTCGGGAAAAGTTTTTGGAATGCCGCAAACGGATTGTTAAAAGATATTGCCAAAGATTTATCGATGAAACCTGCCGACAATTATGCGTTTTGGTTCTTGACGATTTATCTGGCGACCTACGGACTTTGGGGCGCTTTGGTAGGAATCTACGCTTCGGGCATGAGCCGGCGAATTGAAAAGCATCGGGACAAAATTCTCTCAAAATTGAACAAGTTAAAACATGAGAGATTATTATTGCCAACCGCAGTACGGAAGAGGAATAAAAAGATGCGTCGGCTGGTTCTCTACCTGTTTATTTTAATCGTTATAGTAGTGGCGTTTGTCTCAGCCGGCGCCGGCGGCAAGAAGATATTGATGATTGTCTTAAGAACGCTGGCGGCCGTGGCAGTCATGCTGTTGATTGTGTTGCCGCTGTTCCGTCTCCTTTTCAAGAAATGGCTCGGCAACAGGTCTGAGAGCGAACTGGAAAAATCGCGTCAAGTTCTCGCAATGTTGCCGCAGATGCGCAATCATCTGTCAGACGCCTATACAATAACCAAAAGCGAGCGAAATGTAATCAGACGATTATCCCTCTTTTTCATAACAATGTTGATTTTGGTGTTGGATGAAAACCACGAACATCGGCAACATATAAGTGATCTTCCTGATTCCTGAGAACGAAAAAAGCTGCCCATAAAAGGACAGCTCTGGTGTTAAATGAATGTGCGGTTGCTTAGAAACCGAAGCTCAGACCCACTTGGAAGTTGTTGTTCTTGGAATCTGACAATACAGTGTTGTCTTTGCCAATATTGGTAAATCCTGCTACGTAACGAGCATTGATACCAATTTGTGGAGTGATTCTGTATCCAATACCCAAACCTGCACCGAAATCAAAGGTGTTCAGGTTATCTTTGT
>RDDY01000181.1 GCA_003852805.1 Chryseobacterium sp. | reverse complement strand
GACGATATTGTGTGGACGGCTTCATCAAATCAAAATAATTTATTCATCAGTTATGAAAGAAGTGTATATAGTCTCCGCCGTGAGAACACCGATGGGCAGCTTCATGGGCAGCCTTTCCGGCATTCCTGCACCCAAGCTGGGCGCGGCAGCCATAAAAGGAGCCATGGATAAAATCGGCTTGCAACCAGAACAGGTGCAAGAAGTGTATATGGGCAATGTTTTGCAGGCAGGCGTGGGGCAGGCGCCGGCGCGTCAGGCAGCATTGGGCGCGGGGCTTTCCATAGAGACGCCTTCTACTACCATCAACAAGGTTTGCGCCTCGGGCATGAAAGCCGTAACCATGGCAGCCCAAGCCATAAAAGCCGGTGATGTGGACGTGGCGGTTGCCGGCGGCATGGAGAATATGTCGATGGTGCCGCATTACCTGAACGGCAGAAACGGCGTAAAACTCGGCGACATCAAAATGCAGGACGGCTTGATAAAAGACGGCCTTACCGATGTTTACAACAACCAGCACATGGGCAGCTGTGCCGAGATGTGCGCGTCTGATCACACTTTTAGTCGTGAGGAGCAAGATGCTTTTGCAATAGAATCTTACAAGCGTTCCGCCGCCGCGTGGGAAGCAGGCAAATTTGCCGACGAAATTGTACCCGTAAGCGTTCCGCAACGCAAAGGAGATCCGATAGAATTTTCCGAGGACGAAGAGTACAAGAATGTCAAATTCGATAAAATCGCGTCACTGCCGACCGTATTTAAAAAAGAGAGCGGAACTATTACCGCAGCCAATGCTTCCACCTTGAACGACGGTGCCTCTGCTTTGATTCTGATGTCGAAAGAAAAGATGGAAGAACTCGGTCTGAAGCCTTTGGCCAAAATCATTTCTTACGCCGATGCCGCGCAGGCGCCGGAATGGTTTACTACTGCGCCGGCCAAAGCATTGCCCATCGCGCTGAAAAAAGCAGGATTGACAAAAGAAGACATCGACTATTTCGAGTTTAACGAGGCATTCTCGGTGGTGGGTCTTGCAAACAATAAAATCTTGGGCCTGGATGCGTCGAGAGTCAACGTAAACGGTGGAGCGGTTTCTCTGGGGCACCCGCTGGGCAGCTCGGGGTCTCGGATTATTGTGACGCTGATCAATGTATTGAAGCAAAACGGCGGCAAGTACGGCGCTGCCGCTATCTGCAACGGCGGAGGCGGCGCTACGGCCATTGTTATTGAAAATGTGTGATCTTTAGATCATTCCCCAAACGCCGATTGCCGCAGCTGATTTGCAGTGCGGCAATCGGTATTTTTATTTAGACCATCGGCATGAGATTATTAAAAGAAAAAAACAACAGGAAGATCATGAACGCTTGGGCGTTTTATGATTGGGCCAACTCGGTTTACTCGCTTGTCATCACTTCCACTATTTTCCCTATTTACTATTCCATCATTACCACAGCGGCGGAACGGGACGAATACGTGGCTGAAACCGGACAGTGGATAAAAGTGCCCGTGCGCCACAGCATAAATATATTTGGCAATTCGTACCACCCCGATGCGGTTTACGGTTACTCGCTGACCATCTCGTTTTTTATTGTTGTTTTGCTCTCGCCGATACTTTCTTCTTTGGCAGATACCATCGGGAATAAAAAGTCTTTCCTGCAATTTTTCTGCTATTTGGGCGCAACTTCGTGCATGGGTCTGGCGCTGTTTACAGGGCTGAATACCGTTTTCCTCGGGCTGCTGTTCAGCATTACGGCCAGTGTCGGTTTTTGGGGAAGCTTGGTGTTCTATAACTCATTCTTGCCCGATCTTGCCACGCCCGATAAACAAGATGCGTTATCGGCAAAAGGATACGTTTACGGTTATATCGGTTCTGTGATCCTGGTGGTTATTTGTCTCTTCTTGATTCAAGTAGTGGCACAAACCGCAGATCAGGCTCTGATCTGGACGCGGGTTACCTTTCTTCTGACGGGCGCGTGGTGGTTCGGTTTTTCACAGTATACGTTTCGCCATTTGCCGCAGCACGGTGCCGTCATCAAGACCATCCCGAAGGATATCATCAAAACCAGCTTCCGAGAACTGTTTAAAGTTGGTCACGACTTATTCCGCACGGCCAATCTCAAATATTTCTTGGCGAGTTTCTTCTTTTACAGTGTAGGGATGCAAACCATTTTCTTGATGGCAACGCTCTTTGGGAAAAGCGAAATCAATTTGCCGCAAGATAGGTTGATCCTGACGCTGCTGCTTATTCAGATCGAGGCTATTTTTGGCGCGGTTATTTTCTCGCGCTTGTCGAAGAGAATCGGCAACAAAAATGTCATCAGCATCGCCATCGTCTTGTGGATTGTTGCATGCCTTTGGGCGTATTTCCTCGATGCCGGAAACCCGAACGTCAGACTGCATTTCTACATCATTGCCGGGATCATTGGATTGGTAATGGGCGGTTTGCAGGCACTTTCAAGATCCACTTACAGCAAGCTTTTGCCGCCCGACGATTTGGACAACACGACTTATTTCAGCTTCTACGACGTGCTGGAAAAAATAGCCATCATCATAGGTACTTTCATCTTTGCAACGCTGATAGAGCATTACAACAATATGCGCTTTGCGGCACTTTCCATGGCGGTATTTTTTGCGATCGGGCTGATCTTCATCCGTTTCCTGAAAGTGAAAATCACGCCGAATAAGGAGACGCTGTAAAACAAAACCCTCGGCATTGCTACCGAGGGTAAAAACTAATAACCATGAAAACTCAAATTAAACATGAGAATCATGCAGAGAGTTGCAAACTGTGTGCCGGCACCGGCACAGTGTGATTTTTGAAATAATGTCGTATTTTAGCAGCCCTAAAAATTGTATATAAAAATGTCGAACATCACTTTTACCATGATTAAGCCCG
>RDDY01000112.1 GCA_003852805.1 Chryseobacterium sp. | reverse complement strand
GGCTATGATTTCTAAGGGATTCCCGCGCGGAAAGCTTATTTTTGTTGAAGCTGTTTTATGAAAAAGCAATCTACAGGAGACATAATTGTTCGGCTTTTCCGCATCGGGATGAGGTTTCGCGGCTGGTTTATCGCGGCGTTCATCGTCTCGGTATTGTTGGCGTTGGTCTCCATCTACCGACCGATTCTTACAAAGGACATCGTAGACATAGATATCATCCGCCACCGCAGTTTCGACTTGTTGATGCAGGACGTTTATCTACTCATCGGTTTGGTGGTGGCAGAGACGGTGCTCAATTTTGGCCTTGTTTACCTCTCGAACTATATTTCCCAGTACGTCATCCGCGACATCCGCGAGCGGCTCTACCGCAAGCTGATCTATTTTAAGGTTTCGTTCTTTGACAAGACCGCCATCGGCAACTTGGTCACGCGCGCCGTGGGAGATGTTGAAACCATTGCCGTGGTTTATACCGACGGTTTCCTGATGGTCTTCGGAGATGTGCTTCGCGTTGTGCTGGTCATCGTCGCCATGTTTCAGGTCAATACGCAGCTCAGTTTCATTGCGTTGGCCATTCTGCCGATTATGCTTCTGGTCACTCGCTTCTTTCAAAAACGCCTGAAAAAGGCTTTTGCAGACGAGCGCACTTGGACGGCCACGCAGAACAGTTTTGTGCAGGAACGCTTGGCCGGCATGCCGCTGATACAAGTCTTCAACCGCCAAGAAGCCGAGTTTGAAAAATTCGACAGTATCAATGTGCAGCTAAAGAAGGCACTGTTGCGCACGGTTTTCTTTTTCTCGTTGTTCTTTCCTGTGGTAGAACTTATCTCATCGGTATCCATCGGGTTGATATTGTTTTACGCGGGTTACAACGCGTTGTACAGCAGCACGGCCAGTGCCGGAGATGTGATTGCTTTCATCCAATTCATCAGCATGCTCATTCGGCCGTTGCGCCAGATTGCCGACCGTTTCAACAATATCCAGCGCGGATTGGTGGGTGCCGAGCGCGTCCTCGGTATTATGGATGAAGACCACGGAATGCCCAACAACGGTACGCTCTCGGCCGAGAATATCCGTGGCGAAATAGAATTCCGTGATGTGCATTTTTCTTACGACGCCAAGCAGGAAGTGCTGAAAGGAATCGATTTCCGAGTAGAGCCGGGCGAAAAGGTAGCGATAGTGGGTGCCACAGGCGCGGGCAAGTCTACCATCATATCGTTGATCACCCGTTTCTACGATGTCAACAGCGGCAAGATATTGCTGGATGGTCACGATTTGAGAGATTATGAACTCTTCAGCCTGCGCCGGCAGATCGGCGTGGTGTTGCAAGATGTCTTCCTCTTTCACGGAACCATTTGTGAAAACCTGACGATGGGCGACGAGAGTATTACCATCGACCAAATCAAAGATGCCGCTCGCCAAATCGATGTCGACGAATTTATCGAGAGGTTGCCCGGCGGCTACGATTTTGTGGTGAGCGAGCGCGGTTCATCCATTTCATTGGGTCAAAGACAATTGCTGTCGTTCTTGCGCGCCTATCTCTCGGATCCGAAAATCCTTATTCTGGACGAGGCCACTTCGTCCATCGACCAAGAGTCCGAAAAACTTATTCAGCAGGCGACCGACAAAATCACGCGCAACCGTACTTCCATCATCATTGCCCACCGTTTGTCTACCATCGTCAATGCCGATAAAATCATTGTGATGGACAACGGCAAAATAGTGGAGGCCGGCAAACACAGCGATCTGATTGCCGCGGGTGGATATTACTCTAATCTGTATAGAGGGCAGGTGGTGGATTAGGGATGCAGGTGATTGGTTATTAGCCCGATATATCGAAAGAGAAGAGGTTTTCTTCTCGTAATATGATGTTAATCAAACCCACTTATTTTCGACTCTTTTAGCTATGCGGCCTTCCTGCTCTTAGTCTTTTTACTTCCTCAATTTGTTGCTGAATAACTTTCTCTGTACCTATAACATCTTTCATATGGAGGATCAATATTTCTTTTTTTTCTCTCTCAGTCTGACTCAAATTACTATTAATGAAATTTGTTAATGTGGTGCTTTTTGATTTTAGTATTTCTCTTTGCTCTACCATGTCGGATAACGGCGCAATTAATTGGTAGTCAATCAATTCGAGTTTTGAATTCGAAAATGTAACCCACGCATTGGTTTTGATAGGAGCTATATATATTCCACCGACTTTTAAAATGGTTTGTAAAATGCTTACATCTTTATTATTAGAATAATATTGTAAAGTATCCATTAAAGACTCTTGTAATGGAATGACTTCTTCAATGCCTTTATGTGTATCATCTAGTTCATTATCAATTAAACTAAATATTTCCTTTACGTATTTTTGTTCTTTTCTATTTTGGTTCCAGTTTCCTATAGATAGAGCTATCAATATCCCCGCTGTTACCGGAATTATTTCTTTGATAAAGTATTTACCGTAATCAGTAGCGCGATATTTAACTCGATTTCTTTTATGGGACATATTTAACTATTGTTTTACCGTTTAAATTTCCAGTTGGCGTGTACATTACATTGCAGAACTAAAGGTATCACGCTTTCGGGTTGGTATGTATTTCACTTACTTGATTAAACTTGTAAATTACCACAGTGTGGTATTAGCTCCAATGATGTTCGTATAGATGCTGCTAAATATACAAAAGTTCATTATCGTGTTGAAGTGTTATTTCTTCTTCCTGTTAGTGTTCTGGTATTCAATATGATAGTTTTCACATGCTTTTCCTCTTCCAAAGGAATCTAAGTAACGCATGGCAAATCAGCAGACTGTTTTGCCGTGCCGCAGCATCCAAACAGCTGTTGGATACGAAGCATAATTTAGATCCTTTCAGGATGACAAAAACGCTTCTATCAAATAAGAAGT
>RDDY01000225.1 GCA_003852805.1 Chryseobacterium sp. | reverse complement strand
CAATAATTCTACCTTGTTTATCATGCCCGCATAATTTCCTTTGTAATAGATTACCAGCGCACGACTTGCCGGCAGATTGCGGTAGGTAAAACTATTGTCGTTCAACGGTTGCCGATCTTTTACTGCCACGCCCAGAAAATAACTTACATGGTTCTCTCTGAAGTTTTCCAATGCGGTAATCATCTCGGTTTCGCCGAACTCGCTTTCTTTTCTGCCCAAATCCTTGGTCAGAAAATTATGTAGCTTGGCATAAGTCAGTTCTACCGATCGACCCAGGATTTCTTTCTTGCCCGCCGCACTGCTGTTTAGGCCCAATAACAACCGTTCGGCTTGCTGCTCTACCACCACACTGTCGTATTGTATATTGCCGAGCATATTCTCGCGGTCTACCTTTCCTGACAATACGGCGCGCAAACGCGACATGCTGCGGTCGAAATTCTCGCGGATTTCATCATCCGAGAAGAACGCCGCCGAGCGCCGCAACAAAGGTTGTTTGGGCGTCGACAACTTCCAAAACACACGAGTCAAAGCGTCGCTTTTCCTTTGAAGTTTTATGTCTATTGTGTACGGTGATTCTCCGCGGCCCGAGAAAATCTGATACTTGAAAGTGTACGGAGGATTGGCATATCGAAGAAAAACATCGCCGTTAATCAGTGAGTCTTTCCGATTTACGAAATGCAACGAACTGCCCGTTCCGTGGTACGGCGAATAAAAAGTGTACGACAGATCATGGTCATCCTCCGTAAGTTGTTTCCATTCGGAGAAATGTTGCATGTTCTCAAAATTGTCCGATACTTTACCGATCGGGAAAGGCAGATCTTCGGTGAAATCGTAGGTTTTGCTTTCGTCCACAAAAAGCATACTGACGGCGTAAACCGTCAGCAAAACTATTGCGGTATAGAAGATGATCTTAATCCACCTCATTTCAAAAATTTTGTAAATATAGAGATATCGCTACAAAATTTTTGAGTGTTTACTGGATGATATGGCCGGCAGGAATAACGGCGTTCTTCTTGACCACCACAATGCCGCTGCGAACCGAGTAGGTATCATAATCGGCATCGGGCATATGCTGTCCGCCTATGATGCGCGCGCCGTCACCCACGCGCGAGTTCTTGTCGAGGATTGCATTTTCCACGTAACAATTCTCACCGATGCCGAAGCGTGGCACTCCTTCGCTCTTCTGCTGTTCTACCTCAGAAAGATCCTGATAATAGTCGGCGCCCATCATGTAGGTATTGCGAATGATGCTGCCGCGGCCCACGCGCGAACGGTTCCCTATGATGCTGTTTTCAATTCGATCCGCCATGACAATCGCACCGTCACCGAAGATCACTTTCTCCATATAACTGCCGTTGATTTTGGTGGGAGGAAGCATACGCGAGCGGGTGTAAATGGGCTTGGTGCTGAACATGTTGAAGTCAGGAATGTCTGCCGTCATGGCCAAGTTGGCTTCAAAGAAAGAAGCAATGGTTCCGATGTCGGTCCAGTATCCTTCAAACTGGTAGCTGAGTACCTTGTAATCTTCCAGTGCATGCGGAATGATCTCCTTTCCGAAATCGTCACCGCTGTGACCCGAGAATATATCCTTCAAAGCATTCTTGCTGAAAATGTAGATGCCCATGGATGCCAGAAATTCTTTGCCTTGCGCTTTGCTCTGCGGGCAAACTTCCGACTTCCAATCGGCCAGTTGATTCAGACTCGGCTTTTCGATAAAATCCGTAATCCGTCCCTCGTCGCTTGCCTTCAAAATACCGAAGCCCGTGGCCGCATCTTTATCTACGGGAATGGTGGCTATGGTTATATCGCTGTTGTTATTGACGTGATAATCGATCATTTCACAGAAATCCATTTGATAAAGTTGGTCTCCGGAAAGGATCAGAATATAATCGTAATCGTACTTCTGCAGGTGTTTCATCGATTGCCGCACCGCATCTGCCGTGCCTTGGTACCATTGGTCGCTCTCTGCATTTTGCTCGGCGGCCAAAATATCGACAAAGCCCCGACTGAAATAATCGAACTGATAGGTGTTCTTGATATGAGTATTCAACGACGCCGAGTTAAACTGAGTTAGTACCAAAATACGGTTCAGACCACTGTTCAAACAATTGGAAATAGGAATGTCCACCAGCCTGTATTTACCCGCAATGGGCACGGCCGGCTTTGATCGGTGGTCGGTAAGCGGATAAAGCCGTGTGCCACGACCACCGCCCAACACCAAGGAAATAACACTATGTTTCATATCCGTTATCATGTAATTAGGTTCTATATAAATGTAAGTATTTCTTAGCCGAGTTGGACCAAGAAAAATCCAGTTGCATCATCCTGTGCCTGACGGCGGTCAGCTGTGCCTTGTCACGATAAAGCTTCAAGGCTCGGTAGATGGCATTGACAGGATCATCTGTATTGGTATGCATAAAACGAATACCGTAGCCGCCTTGCGCGCCAATGTCTTTTACCGTGTCTTTCAGTCCGCCCACTTCACGTACCACAGGCACGGTTCCGTAACGCATGGCGTACATCTGATTGAGACCGCAAGGTTCAACTCGCGACGGCATAAGCAAAAAATCTGCCGAAGCATAGATTTGGTGAGAAAGATATTCCTTGTAACCCAAATCAATCGCCAGATTGACGTGGAAGGTTTTCTGCAATTCCGCGAACCGCGCGGCAAGCGTATCGCTACCGGAACCCAGAACCATAAAATTAAGTTCGCCTCTGTTTTCCCGGATAGCACGAGTGATGATTTCGGGCAATAAATCTGCACCTTTTTCCAATGCAAATCGGCCGATAAACGCAAACAACGGCAGGTCCGGATTTAGCTCATATTCCGAGCACAGTGAGGCTTTGTTTTTAAGCTTGCCCTCTGCCGCGGTTGCTCTGTCAAAATTGTATTTCAGCATT
>RDDY01000349.1 GCA_003852805.1 Chryseobacterium sp. | reverse complement strand
ACGACTCCCGGGTGCTGGCCCGCACCGATAATAACGGCCGTTTCACTTTTACCACGGATCTCCGGGTGATCAGTTTCACGGTGGCCGGCAAAGATTACGGCCCGCGCCGACTCAAGGTGCAGTTTCCGGTGCTGCAACCACTGGATATCCTGCTGGCCGAGAGCGTGGTCGACATCCAGGAAATAACCCTGTCGACGGGCTATCAGAAGATCCCGAAAGAACGCAGCACAGGGTCTTTTTCTCAGCTGGGGAAAGAATTGCTGGAAAAACAGGTCACCGGCGGCATTATCGAACGTATTGCCGATCTGGCCGGTGCAGTGGTCACCGACCGTGGCAGCAGTCCCGAAAGCCAGCTGATGGTCCGCGGCCTGAGCACCATCAACGGTCCGCGCACGCCGCTGATCATCCTCGACGATTTTCCCTACGAAGGCGACCTCAATAACATCAATCCCAACAGTATTGAGTCGGTTACCGTCCTGAAGGATGCCGCCGCCGCCAGCATCTGGGGCGCGCGCGCCGCCAACGGCGTGATCGTGCTGACGACGAAAAAAGGCCGCGGCGCGGCGGGCATTGACGTCGGTTTCACCACGGCGACCACTCTGCGTCCGAAACCTGACTTGTACCGGATCAAATCCATGTCTTCAGCCGATTTTATCGAAATGGAACGGGAACTGTTCAACCGCGGATTTTACGATTCCGACATCGCGTCAACCACTCACCCGGTGCTGTCGCCGGTCGTGGAACTTCTGCGCCAAAACCGCGAGGGCCTACTCCCGTCCGGAAGCTTGGAAGCTGAACTCGAGCGCCTGAAGGCCATCGACAGCCGGCAGCAGTTTCGTGATTATATGTACCGGGCCGCCGAAAACCACCAGTATTTTCTGAACCTGTCAGGTAGCGGCGCTAAAGTCTCCTGGCTCTCTTCGGTGGGCTATGACGACAATAGCGGCAGTCTGGGAGAACGCTACAAAAGATGGAACGCACACCTGCAGAATACCTGGAAGCCATTGGAATCGCTGAGCATGAACACCGGCATCACCTATACCCGCACAAACTCCATAAACGGCCGACCCGCCTATGGCAGTATTGCCATGCACAACGGCAACGCAGTACCGTACCTGGAACTGGCCGATGCCGCCGGCAATGCCGCAGCCGTCACCCAGAGTTACAGCGAAGCCTATAAGCGGTCGATGGCTGCTTATCCGCTGCAGGACTGGAATTACTATCCGCTGACCAACTGGCTGCATGACCGCACCGTGACAGACCGGCAGGAGATCATTCTGAATGCCGGCCTGAACTACAGACTGCTCAAAGGCCTGGAGGCTGACCTCAAGTACCGATACCAGCAGCAGGACGCACGCGACCGGCAGTTCCACGGAAAGGACAGCTACTACGCGCGCAATTATATCAATTCTTTTGCGCAGCTGAGCAGCTCGGGCGTTCCCACCTTTATTGTGCCCAAAGGGGCGATAGAGGACCTTTATACTGCCGTAACGGCCATCCACAACCTGCGCGGCCAACTCAACTATAACGGCTCCTGGGGCAGGCACCGGTTGTCGGCACTGGCCGGTGCGGAGTCCCGACGCGCGGTTGCAAACAATGCCTCCCACCGTTATTACGGACTCAATGAAAACAACCTGAGCGTTGCTGCCGTGGATTATGTGCACTCGTACCCGCTACTGCCGACCGGCAGTTACGGTTATATCCAGCGCGGGGAGTCGGTCGGCCGGCGTGCGACAAACTTTGTATCGCTTTTTGGCAACGCGGCCTACACTTTCGACCGGAAATATACGCTTTCAGGCAGCGTGCGGCGTGACGCGAGCAACCTCTTTGGCTTGGCCACCAACGACCAATGGAACCCCTTCTGGTCCGTCGGTGCGGGCTGGGAAATTTCCGGTGAGGATTTTTATACCTCCGCCTTTCTGCCCTATCTTAAGCTGCGCGGCTCTTATGGATTCAACGGGAATATCAATCCCTCTATGGTCGCCGTGACAACCATTGCATTCGATGGCAGCTCTTCTACCTATACCGGCACGCCGATGGCCAGAGTGGAAAATCACTATAATCCTGACCTGCGCTGGGAAACGACCGGCATGCTAAACATAGGTTTGGATTTTATGGCCCGGAACCGGCGGCTCTCGGGTTCGGCAGACTTCTTCCGCAAAAAAAGCAAGGACCTTTTCGGACCCAACCTGCCGGATTACACGACCGGCGTCAGCGCTATGCTGGCCAATGTAGCCCAAACACAGGGCCGGGGAGTTGATATCAATCTCAATGCGCTGATTGTCAACCGCGCGGTGAAGTGGCATACAACACTGAATTTCAGCACTTTCAGGGATAAGATTGTGGACTATTACCTTTCCGACCAGCCTGCCTCCGGTTTTATCGGCAACGGCTCCACGGTGCCCGTTTCGGGCGTCGCCGGCCTGCCGGTATACTCTGTATTTGCGTACAAATGGGCGGGCTTGGATCCCGAAACCGGTGATCCCCGTGGTTACCTCAACGGCGAAATATCGAAAGATTATGCGGCGCTGACCGGCAGCCGGACGAAGCTTGACGATCTGGAATATTTCGGTTCGGCATTGCCAACAGTATACGGCTCGCTTTTGCAAACTTTTAATTTTAAGAATTTCAGCCTCGACATCGCGCTGTCCTACAAACTGGGTTACTGGTTCCGCCGCTCCTCGATTAACTACACCAACCTGTACCAGGACTGGAGCGGCCACAGTGACTTTGCTCAGCGCTGGCGAAAGCCCGGCGACGAACTGCTGACCGACGTACCCTCGAATACTTACGTATCCGATTCCGGCCGCGACACCTTCTATAAGGGTTCTGCCGTCCTAGTGGAGCGCGGCGATCATATCCGCTGGAAATACGTGACGCTGAACTATAGGCCGGAAACCGCCAACCGCCGGATTCCCGGCGCGCTAAAGGATCTGAATATCTT
>RDDY01000223.1 GCA_003852805.1 Chryseobacterium sp. | reverse complement strand
CTCTCGCCACGGCTGTATCTCCGTATCGGGCTCGTAATTTATCCATGGTTTGGTACAGATTCATCAGCTTCTCGGTATCTTCAAAAAGGTTCATCTGATGGCAGCCGTGCACCAGACCCGTGAACTTTACACCGATCAGCCTTATGCGCATCCGTCTTTGGTAGAGCTTACCAAACAATTGATGAGCGTTTTCCAACAGCGTATGGTCGGCCGAAGTGTAGGGAATACGGCACTGGCGCGTCTCTGTGTCGAAGTTGGCATAACGTATTTTCACCACGATTACCGATGTCAGCAGTTTATCCCGCCGCAGCTTGAAAGCAAGTTGTTCTACCATGCCGGTGATCAGACTGCTGATATCATCGACATCTATGGTATCCTCGTGAAAGGTGTGCTCTTTCGAGATTGATTTTCTCTCTGTGTAAGGGACTACGGGCGTCTCGTCTATGCCGTTGGCCTTCTTCCAAAGGTCGCTGCCGTTTTTGCCGATGAGGCTTTGCAAGGCTTCCACCGGCATCTCTGACAATGTGCGGATGGTGCGCACCCCGATGCGCGACAACAGCCTGAAGGTAGCGTCACCCACCATGGGGATTTTTCGCACGGACAAAGGATCGAGGAAAGGGCGAACCTGCTTCTTGCCGATCTCCAGCCGCCCCAAAGGTTTGGCTTCGCCCGTTCCCATTTTTGAAACGGTTTTGTTGGTGGAGAGAGCGAAACTGACCGGCAAGCCTGTCTCTTTGGTTACGGTAGTCGCCAGTTCGTCTGTCCATTTGTAACAGCCGAAGAAACGATCCATACCCGAGAGATCCAAGTAGAACTCGTCAATGCTTGCTTTTTCCATTACAGGCACACGCTCTCGGATGATCTCGCTCACGGTATGAGAATATTTGACGAACATATCGTAATCGCCTTTCACCACTTTGGCTTCCGGACAAAGTCGAAGCGCCATCTTCATCGGCATGGCCGAATGGACACCGAAACGGCGCGCCTCATAAGAACAGGAAGCCACCACGCCTCGGTCTCCGCCGCCTACGATAACGGGCACGCCTTCCAGGGCCGAGTTCTGAAGGCGAACACAGGAAACAAAGAAAGTATCCAGATCCATATGTACAACTGCGCGGTCCATACAGGGCAAAGTTAGTTGCCCATTGTAACATTTTGATTAATTTTGAGGTTATAATATGTAACAATGTCTTTATTCTCTGATAACCTGCGCTTTCTGCGCGGTCGTTTGGAAGTCTCCCAGCAAAAAGTGGCCGACAGCCTTAAGATCACGCGCGGGCGCTACGTAAAATACGAAGACGGCAGCTCTGAGCCGCCGCTGGAAATTCTCCTCAGAATATCGAAGTACTTCCATGTCAGCATAGACCTGCTGGTAAGTGTGGACATCAGGAAATACCCGATAGAGAACCTGATGGACTTGCCCGACAACCGCATTCTGTTCCCGATCAAAGTGGACGACACAGGCGAAAACAAGATAGAGATTGTGCCGCAAAGAGCGCAGATGGGTTATCTGGCCGGTTATACCGATCCTGAGTATATCGACAGCTTGCAAACGCTTTCGCTGCCGTTTTTGCGCCACGGCAAATACCGCGCATTTCCTGCCGACGGCGACTCTATGCCGCCGTACACCGACGGCACCTACATTGTGGGCCGGTTTGTTGAAAACAGCGAACACTTAAAGCCCGGCAAGACGTACATTTTCATCTCGAACAGCGGTATTGTTTACAAGCGTTACGCTTCTCAAAGCGAGTCGGGTATGCAGGTCAGTTCAGACAATGTGTTTTACCGTCCGTATGAAATTGCCCTAGAAGAGATACTGGAGATTTGGGAATACGCCTGCAGCATCATTACCGAAGAATTTCAACCGTACGACACCCGTAAGTTTCATATACACGAAATGTTCTTGGACCTGAAGCAAGACATCAAGAATCTGGATGATAAGATTGCGAGTTGCAAGAACTGAGTACAGAAGTGACTGCTTCTCAAATGCCGTTGAGATTCTGCGGTGTGATTTAAACACGGTGGACTCAAGGGCCTCACCCCAGCCCTCTCCAAAGGAGAGGGAGTCTTGTTTCGTTTACTTTTTGATACCAGTTGCAAGGATGAAGCATCCGAGCGCTGTTGAGATTCCTGCGGTGTGATTTAAACACAGAGGGCACGAGGAATGCACAGAGGATACGAGGGCCTCGCCCCGACCCATTTGAAGTTCACGTAAGGTTTAAAAATCTGTGATTTTCTCGTTGTGGGAGGAAGTGAGTCTGGCGCAATGATGGTTTCCTCACCCCAGCCCTCTCCAAAGGAGAGGGAGTTTTGTTTCGTTTACATTTTGATTTCAGCGGTCAGGATGATGATTTATGCGATGTTGCGGTTTTTGTGAGACGATAAGAAATGCTGCTTCCCAATTGTATTGGGAACCGTGAAAGTTTTGACACGTAAGTCACTTTAGAGTTCTGATGCGACGTTGTCAAAGTGCACAAAAGTTTAAAAGTCTGACGACTTTTTTTTTAAGTACGCAGAGGGAAGGCGCTACTTTTTGTCACTCTGAAAGAGTCTAAACTACAACAGAGGTGACTGCTTTTCAAATGCCGTTGAGATTCCTGCGGTATGCTTTAACCACAGAGGGCACGAGGAATGCACGGAGGGCACGAGGGCCTCACCCCAGCCCTCTCCAAAGGAGAGGGAGTTTGTTTACCTTTTGATACCAGCTGCAAACATTAACCATCGAAGTATTGTTTAGATCCCCATGGAATGACAATAAATGTTTTTTTACTGCATTGTGAATCGCAATTTTTGACACGTAAGTCACTTTAGAGCATAGTTTTCTGCTGTTGAAGTTTACATAGGCTCTAAATCTTTAATATCGCGGATCAGCGTAATTTCAATTCCAGTGTGGTAAAAAAACATTTATTGTCATTCCATGGGGATCTAAACAATACTTCGATGGTT
>RDDY01000387.1 GCA_003852805.1 Chryseobacterium sp. | reverse complement strand
GGTGGCAGAATATAACGGCGCCTACAAAGCATCGAAAGGAATGTTGGATGAATTCGGTCCCAAGCGCGTGATCGATACGCCCATTGCCGAGCTCGGCTTTGCGGGAATAGCGGTGGGTTCTGCCATGAACGGCAACCGCCCCATCGTAGAATTCATGACATTCAACTTTGCGTTGGTGGGCATCGACCAAATCATCAACAACGCGGCGAAGATTTACCAAATGAGCGGCGGACAGTGGAATTGCCCCATCGTCTTCCGTGGGCCTACGGCATCGGCGGGACAACTGGGTGCCACTCACTCGCAGGCATTTGAAAATTGGTACGCCAACTGTCCGGGATTGAAGGTGGTTGTTCCATCCAATCCTTATGACGCAAAAGGATTGTTGAAATCTGCCATCCAAGATAATGACCCTGTAATCTTCATGGAGTCTGAACAGATGTACAGTGATAAAATGGAGATCCCCGATGAAGAATACTACCTGCCCATCGGCAAAGCAGATATCAAAAAGGAGGGAACCGATGTAACTTTGGTTTCTTTCGGCAAGATCATGAAGTTGGCCATGCAGGCAGCCGAGGATTTCGATAAAGAAGGCATCTCCGTAGAAGTGATCGATCTGCGCACTGTGCGCCCATTGGATTACGATACCATTATAGAATCTGTAAAGAAAACCAATCGTTTGGTGGTTTTGGAAGAAGCTTGGCCGTTCGCGTCTGTTTCGTCAGAGATCGCTTATATGGTACAGCAAAAAGCTTTCGATTATCTGGACGCGCCCATCAAGCGTATTACCACGCCGGATGCGCCTGCACCGTACTCCATAGCGCTGTTTACCGAGTGGTTCCCGAAGCTGGAGAAAGTGAAAGAAGAGATCAGAAACGCACTTTATATAAAAAACTAAGGACCGATTGTAGTGTCGACCTCCCTTCCGGGAGGTTTTTTTGTTGGAAGGAACTTTTTTCCGGGTTTAGAATTTGCTACTGAAAATTTATGGCTAAAGAATTTCACTTTGATACGCGCAAGCTTTCCGCCGTCGGCGTATTGGTTTCGTTGGGGATTGTTTTCGGCGATATCGGCACCTCGCCGCTTTATGTAATGAAGGCGATTGTCAATGCGCAAAGAGAGTCGGGCAGGGTAGATGCACTGTATTTGGAAGGCGCACTGTCTTGTATTTTTTGGACACTCACTCTGCAAACCACAGTAAAATATGTGTTGATTGCTCTGCGAGCCGATAACAACGGAGAGGGCGGCATCCTCGCTCTTTTCTCCTTGGTCAAGCGTATGCGGCGCGGCTGGCTTTATCTGATAGCCATTATAGGCGCGGCGGCATTGGTGGCAGACGGCGTCATTACACCATCGTTGACGGTCATGTCAGCAATCGAAGGGCTGAAGATTTACAATCCGCATACTCCCGTGGTGGTAATCACCTGCGTCATCTTGGGCGTCATCTTTATGATTCAACAGTTCGGCACGGGTTTTATCGGTCGGTTTTTCGGCCCCGTAATGATGCTTTGGTTTCTAACGTTGGGCGTGGTGGGATTGTACCATATCTCGGATTATCCCCAAATCATAAAGTCGCTGAACCCATACTACGCTGCAAGGTTGATTATGGAATCGCCCAGCATTTTGGTAATCCTGGGAGCGGTATTCCTCTGTACCACCGGCGCCGAGGCTCTCTATTCGGATCTGGGCCACTGCGGCGCAAAGAACATCCGCGTCAGTTGGGGCTTTGTCAAAATCTGTTTGGTGCTCAACTATTTGGGTCAAGGCGCTTGGCTGATGGGTAATTTCCATGAAGTGTTTGAAGGCACCAACCCCTTCTTTGGGATGATGCCTGAGTGGTTCGTGTTGCCGTCGGTAATCTTGGCGACAGCCGCTGCAATCATCGCGAGCCAGTCGTTGATTACAGGCTCGTTCACCATCTTCTCAGAGGCCATGTCGCTTAACTTTTGGCCGTTGCAGGAGATTGAATATCCGTCCGGCGAGAAAGGGCAGATGTACATTCCGCGCATCAATTGGGGGCTGTTGCTGCTGTGCTTGGTGGTGGTGCTGTACTTCAAAGAATCGGGCAGGATGGAAGCGGCTTACGGCCTATCCATTACCGTTACCATGCTGATGACCACCGTTTTGCTGATTTTCTATCTCTACAAAAAACGAGTCAATTTCTTGGTGGTGAGTCTGTTTGCGCTTGTATATCTTACCATAGAACTCGGTTTCTTCAGCGCCAACGTCATCAAATTCTTCGAGGGCGGATGGATTACGGTGATTCTCGCCGGCTTCATCGGTATATGCATGTGGGCTTGGTACAACGGTCGACAGATCAAAACCAACTTTATCAAGTTTGTTCAAATCAAAAACTATGTGTCTACCATAGAAGACATGAAGTTGGATGAAAGCATCCCGAAATATGCAACCAACCTCGCATTCTTCAGCCGCGCCAAGAGGGAAGGCGAGGTGGAATCCAAGATTATCTATTCCATCATACGCGCCCAGCCCAAGCGTGCAGATCATTATTTTATCCTGAATATCGTCAACCACGAGAGTCCCTACACCTTCGAATATAAAGTAGATGAACTGCTGCCGGGCACTGTTTACAAAATATCGTTCATTCTAGGTTTCAAAATTGACAGATTGATCAGCGATTATTTTGAGCAGGTACTGACCGATCTGATGGACCAAGGCGTGCTGCCCGAAAGGAGCCCGCATCCGTCTCTTCGCGCGCACAATATTCCGCCGGACCTGAAGTTTGTGGTTATAGACAACGTATACATCAACGAATATCTGCTGACGGTGCGTGAACAGATCATCATGAACATCTATAATTTTGTGCGAAAACTGGGCAGTAATGATTTTACCGCTTTCGGGCTTTCGTCACACAACGTCGTGGTAGAATCTGCGCCGCTGCTGTATAATCCCGTGACCGAAAAAAAGATCAAACAGGCTGAGTTTCGGAACTTTGA
>RDDY01000086.1 GCA_003852805.1 Chryseobacterium sp. | reverse complement strand
AGGAAAAAGATTGATTCAACAAGCTGTGGACAAAGGTGAAATCTCGGAGGATCGGATAAAGGAAAGCGTTTTGAAGATTCTGAAAACGAAGTATCTGCTGGGGTTGACAAAGCAAAAGCCGATGAACCCTAAGAATATCAATAATGAACTGAACAATGAAAGCCACCGTCTGCTGACCGAAAAATTGTACGCCAACGCTGCCACTCTTCTGAAAAATGAGAACAGCGCATTGCCGTTGAAAAAAGGCGAACAGATATATTATGTGGGCTTGGAAGAAGCCACCGGCGGTACCTTTGCAAAGACCCTTGGGGAATACGTATCGGTAATCGTAAAAAAACCGACGGAAATTGCATCCATTCCCACAGGTTCAAAGGTGATTGTCGGCTTCCATAAAGACAATTCCACCGCCTATAAACCGTACAAGATATCGGCGCAGAGCAAAGCGATTCTCAACCGTCTCAGCGCAGACCGTAGGGTAATCTTGGATGTATTCGGCAGTCCGTATGCATTGCGTGATGTGGATATCGACAATGTAGCTGCGGTGCTCGTTTCTTATGAAAACAATGACTTATCGATGATTGCTTCTGCAAAGGCGCTGGCGGGACAGACAAACATTTCGGGCAGGCTTCCCGTTACCGTCAACCAAAATTTGCAGGCCGGCGCAGGGATGGATTTGACAACCTCTAAAACCGCACAGCCTTGATAAAGATCGGAATACTCTGCTACCCTACTTACGGCGGCAGCGGCATTGTGGCGACCGAGCTGGGTATGCTTTTGGCACGCAAAGGCCATGAGGTGCATTTCATCAGCTCCAGTATGCCGGCGCGCTTGGATATGACAATGCCGAACATTTATTTCCACAAGGTCAATGTCGAGGATTATCCGCTGTTCAAATATCAGCCTTATGACATCGCTTTAACATCAGCCATTTACCAAACTGTAAAGCTTTATGGCTTGGATGTCATTCATGCGCATTACGCCGTGCCGTACGCCTATGCAGCTTATTTTGCCAAGCAAATGCTGTTGGACGACGGTGTTGCCACGCCTGTAATAACTACGCTTCACGGCACCGATATCACCTTGGTGGGGCAACACCCGAGCTATAAAAAAGCGGTAGAGTTTTCCATCAATCATTCCGACGTGGTGACGGCTGTTTCCGAGAGTCTGCGCGATAACACCTACGAGTTCTTCAATATCAAAAAGGAGATCAAGGTCATTCCCAACTTTATCGACAACGCAGATTTTGCTGCAATCGATAAATGCGTGCGCGCCAAATTGGCAAGCCCGGACGAGAAAATCCTGATCCACGTCTCCAATCTGCGAAAGGTAAAACGCGTACAAGATGTTCTGGAGGTCTTCTATCGGCTTCATTTGCAGAGCATAAAGTGCAGGCTCGTGATTGTGGGCGAAGGACCCGAGATGGAAACCATTAACAGTTTCATGGTGCGCCATCCCGAACTGCGTGACCGTATTCGACTCTTGGGCAAAGTGTCGGACCTCTACCCCGTTTTGAGATGTGCCGATATTTTCCTCCTTCCGTCAGAGCAGGAAAGCTTTGGTCTGGCTGCGCTGGAGGCAATGGCTGCCGGTACCGCTGTTATCAGCAGCAATGCGGGCGGCATCCCCGAGGTCAACACGCATGGAAAAACCGGTTATATCACCGAGATTGGCGATACCGAGGCAATGGTCACCTATGCGCGACAACTTTGCGAAGACGATATTTTGTTGAGTCAAATGAAAGAAAATGCAAAAGAGGTGGCGCAACGCTTTGATATCAAGAATATCATCCCGCTCTATGAGGCGGTCTATCGGGAGGCCATCGATCATAAATAAAAGGTCATGAACGAGGAAATCTTGCAATACATGTGGCAGCACCGAAAATTCGGTACAACAGATTTCCTTTTAACCGATGGCACGGCCGTGGAAATCATCGACTTCGGCGGATGGAACCACAACGCCGGACCCGATTTCCTGTTTGCCAAAATCTTGGTAGGCCGCACTGTATTGGCAGGCCATATCGAGATGCACGTACGCTCTTCCGACTGGCTGTTCCACGGTCATTCCGGCAACCCCGATTTCGGCAATGTCATCTTGCATGTCGTCTACGAACACGATTGTGAAATCCCGGAACTAGCGCAAAACGGCGTTCCCACCTTGGAATTGAAATCTTACATCGACCAAAAGCTGCTGTACAAGTACGCGCATTTTTTGTCGGACAAGAAGTTCATTGCGTGCGAAGATCTGTTCAGCGTCGAAAAGATCCCGCCGTTTTTCACCGAGCAATTGCTGCTGAAACGCCTGGATGATAAAGCGCAAACCATTGCCGAGAAACTGAAAACTAGCCACAACGATGCAGAAGCCGTTCTCTTCAGAACGCTGGCCTACGCCTTCGGGCTGAAAGTAAATGCTGCGATCTTCGAGCAATTGGCGGAAAGTCTTGATTTCGGCACCGTGCGAAAGATCAGTCGCGATGCCATGCAACTGCACGCATTGTTTTATGGTTTGTGCGGATGGCTCGACAAGGCCGACGACGACCAAACCCGGCTTTGGCAACGAGAATTCAACTTTCTGAAAATCAAGTATAACTTGGGCGACATCCGCCTCCCGCCGAAGTTTTCAAAACTGCGCCCACCGGCGTTTCCTACCATTCGGCTCTCGCAGTTGGCCGAGCTGTACCACAAACAGCCCAATCTATTTTCCGCCGTCTTGGAAGCGGACAACCTTTCCGATCTGCGCAAAATTTTCACCGATGTAAAAGCCTGCGATTATTGGGATACGCACTACACTTTCGGTAAAGAAACGAAGCGTAATGAGAAGAGAATCACCGATAATTTTGCCGACCTTCTGCTGATAAATGCCGTGCTGCCTGTACGCTATGCCGTTACCCGAAACATAGATGCAAATGCGCCGGACGACATGCTCCGGTTTTACAGCGAAATGCCCGCCGAACGGAACAGCATTACCGAGAGTTGGCAAAAGCTGGGT
>RDDY01000243.1 GCA_003852805.1 Chryseobacterium sp. | reverse complement strand
CAGCCGATAACGAATTTGCGCATAAGGCAGCCATGGGCGGCATGATGGAAGTTATGATGGGCAATCTGGCCCGAACCAATGCTACCAATCAACAAGTAAAAGATTTCGGCCAACGCATGGTTACCGACCATACTAAGGCAAACGATGATTTGAAGGCTTGGGCTGCACAGAATAACGTAAATCTGCCTAATGCATTGAACACCGATATGCAGCAGAAATACGACGAACTGAAAAACAAGACCGGCGCCGACTTTGACAAGGCTTACACTTCCATGATGGTCGATGACCACAAGAAGGACATTAGCGACTACCGAAAAGCAGCAGACGGCAGTGACAATGCCGATCTGCGCAACTACGCCTCACGTACGCTGCCTGTATTGGAAGAGCATCTGCAGATGGTTGAACGGATTCACTCGACTGTAAAGTAAACCCCGACTGATTTCAGTAGAAATAAAAACTCCCGCAGTTGCGGGAGTTTTCGTTGTTTATTTATTGGTAAATTCCATAAATACCGTAATGTCTACATCTTTACCGACACCCGTGCCTGTCGGGTCAAAATTGATGTTGTAATCAAAACGATTGATGGTAAGCTTACCTGTAAGGCCCATTCTGACCAATCCTTTTTCGTCTGCCTTTGTTTTTCCGCCGTAAGTGGCGGCAAAGCTCACAGGCCTGGTCACATCTTTCATGGTCAACATTCCGTTGATCTTATAGCTGTTGCCGTTTAGCTTTTGTACAGATGTGGTAGTAAAGCTGATGTTCGGATATTTGGCAACATCAAAAAAGTCTGCGTTGCGCAGGTGGTTATCGCGCGGTTCTACATCGGTGTTGATACTGGCCGCATCAATAACGAAGTTAATTTTCGCGCCGGCCAAGCCGTCGCCGTTTTCTTGCAACGTACCGTTGAATTTGTTGAAGCGCCCCTGTACAAAGCTGATGCCCATGTGCTTTATACTGAAGTTAATCGATGAATGCATCGGGTCGGCCTTCCAAGTGGTTTGGGCAAAACCAAAAATGCTGAACAGCGTCACCACCAACAATAAAAAACTCTTTTTCATAGTATAAAAATTAATGATTTCGGGATAATGAGAATAAAGATACAATTAATAGCCGACATCGGTTCCGGCCTGAATTTTTAATGCTCTACCGTAAATGTGTTTTTATGGCTAAGATTGAAATGTTCTGCCACACTCCGGCAGATGATGATTATGATTCTGCGCGTAATTATTTGGAATTGTTGTTTCCCGAGGAGAAAGCGGCAGAACTAGTGGAGCAATTGAAAAAGGCCGAAATTAAATTGAAAAAAGCCAAAGACATAATGCGCGCCAGCCGTCTGGATTTGTTGCCCATGGACAATCAGTTTGTGCAATACGACATTCACAAGGCGCGGCGCAAAGAACTGATGGGCCCCATTATGCTGGTCCGTGGCAACGAAAGGCTTATCATTGCAGACGGCTTCCACAGAATGTGCGCGGCTTACTATTTGGGCGAGGAGATAGAAATCCCTTGCCTGATCGTCTAAAGAAAAACAAATGAGCGCAGCAAACACAGACCTTGTTTCTATAAAACGATTTTTACCCGCCATCTTAGGAACCGCCATCTTTATGCAGATGTTGGATTCCACCATTCTGAACACTTCTTTGCCTGCTATTGCGCGCGATCTGAACGAGTCACCGCTCAATATGCAAAATGCCGTGGTCAGCTATGTGCTCACCCTCGCGCTGTTCATGCCGGTCAGCGGCTTCCTTGCGGATAAGTTCGGGACGCGGAAGACGTTTATGACGGCGCTTGTCATTTTCTCGCTCGGGTCTGTATTTTGTGCCATGTCGCAAAGCTTGAATCAACTCATCATATCACGTGTGGTGCAAGGTTTGGGCGGTTCATTGATGACGCCTGTCGGCAAGTTGGCGCTGATTAAAACCTTCGACAAGAATGAGCTGCTGCGCGCCATGAACTACGCCATTATCCCGGCGCTTATCGGCCCGGTGTTGGGTCCGCTGGTAGGCGGCTATATGGTAGATTATCTTTCTTGGCACTGGATTTTTTTAATCAATGTGCCCATCGGCTTATTAGGAATTGCGTTGAGCATCCGTTATATGCCCGACTACCGTGCTGCATTATCAGGCTTTGACATGAAAGGCTTTCTGTTTTTTGCATCGGCTTCGTTGATGCTGTCCATATCGTTGGAAATGCTCGGACATTCGCAAACCATCACCATCGTTTTGCTGATTTTCATTCTGGGCTTTCTCATGCTTTATTTTTATTACCGACACGCCCGAAAATCCGACAATCCGATTTTTCCGTTAAATCTGTTCCAAGTCCGTACGTTTCGTGTAGGCATTTTGGGTAATCTTGCCACGCGCTTGGGCATCAGCGCGGTTCCACTGCTGTTGCCAATGATGGTGCAAATCGCTTACGGACAATCGGCCGTGGTCTCGGGCTGGATTATTGCACCGATGGCTTTGACCGCTATGATCGGTAAGCCTGCCGTAGTCAGAATTTTGGACAATTTCGGTTATCGCAATACATTGCTGGTAAATACGACCATCATCGGCATCCTCATCTTCTGCCTCGGGCTTCCCGGCGCCGATACCAATATCTATTGGTTTGTGCCCATGTTGGCAGCGCTGGGCTTTTTCAACTCCATTCAGTTTACCGCCATGAACACCATTTCCATTGCCGATCTGCGCAACAACCAAACCAGCCCGGGCAATTCGTTGGTATCGGTCAATCAACAGCTGGCCGTCGGCTTTGGTATTGCCGCAGGTCTGACTGTGCTGAAGGCTTTTGAAGCATCGCCCATTGTAGGCGGCGACATTCACGTTGCTTTCAAATACACATTCTTTGTGGCCGGCGCGCTTACGGTTATTTCGGCAGCCGTATTCAGGCGACTCCATCCGCTGGACGGTCGCAATCTGAAGAGTGCCGGCAGCCGTTGACCTTGCCTTTTCCTCACTGTCTTGCATCAATAGAAAAACTATATTTG
>RDDY01000253.1 GCA_003852805.1 Chryseobacterium sp. | reverse complement strand
CGGCAAATATTGGATGTTCCGCGACTGCTTCGCCAGCGCCCTATAAAAAGAATTCATTTCGGCATAAGTCGCCGTCTGGTTGCCGTTGCCCTTTTCGAACGGCGTCAGCAGTTTCTGCCCAAAAAGCGCACACGGCAGCAGTAAAAACAGTGGAATTTTCATCGAACGAAAATACGGAAAATAGGGAGCATCCCGGTTCGTTTCCGTTTCAATTTTGGTCCGGCTGTCCGCTATATCTTTTCCTGCGCCGGGCTTCGGAAAAGGATGCCGCTCCCATCCGGGCTATGGTCACGAGCCGTTTTCTTTTCCACGTTTTCTTCCCGCGCACAGCACTTTGTCAAAGTTTAAAAATCTTTGAAAAAGTTTAGCAGTGAATCATTTAAGATTGAGCTTTCGGCTTTAGACCATTCAGAAAGTTAAGGTGATTAAGGCGCGGTGCACAGAAAAATCCGATAGCACTCTGCGCAGCGGCCTTGTCAAGGTTGTAGACCTTGACAAGGCTCAAAGCATGAATCGAGACTTGGTGAAAGCTCGAAAAGAGAACTCTGCCAAAGTACAAAACTTTGGCAGAGTCAAAGGACGCGTCACCACTTTGTCAAAGTTTAAAAATCTTTGACCAAGTTTAACAGTGGAATCAGTTTAAGATTCAGGTTTTAGTTTTAAAGCGTTTAGAAAATTAAGGTAATTAAGGCGCAGCGCGTATAATGCGATAGCACTTTGCGCAGCAGCCTTGTCAAGGTCTAAAACCTTGACAAGGCTCGGTACGCGTAGCTTAGGAGTTCAAGCATTTGTGCAAAAACAGTGAAAATAACCATTATTGGGATAGAATATTAAGACGCTCTCCCTCGGTTAGTGTAAGCGCCTTGAATGTCCTTAAAATCTTAACGGTAAAAACAAGCATTTAACGTTGATTTTATTGCCAATGCTTCGGCCAATTCCATTTCTCTATCTTCGCAATGCAATGAAAAAACTACCGTTTTTAATGCTGGGTTTATTGCTGTCGCAAAGGGTGATGGCGCAGGAAGAAGAAACGGGTCAAAAGCAGGACAGCACCAAGCATTGGTCTATTCAAGGGCACAATAAACTGACGCTGAATCAGGCCGTGTTCTCCAATTGGATCAGCGGTGGCACCAACAGCGTGGGCGGCGTCGCGGGTGTAGATTACACCTTGTTCTATTTGGATGACCGCAATCTATGGGACAATCTCATTGTCATGAATTACGGCCTGGCCAAACAAAAAGGTAGCGAAACGCAGAAAACACAAGACAACATGAGTCTCTCATCCAACTACGGCTATCGTTTTTCCGACAGGTGGTTTTTCTCGGGCGGCGTCGGTTTTGACACGCAATTTACGGTGGGTTATGACGATGCGTCCGACCATACCTCGGACAAGATCTCCAATTTCATGGCCCCGGCTTATCTTACCACAGGCATCGGGCTGGCATACCGCCCGAATGATGATTTCAGTCTGATTATGCGCCCGATCACGGCCAAGTGGACCTTTGTGTTGGATCGTGATTTGCAAAGGGCAGATAATTACGGACTTAAGGCTGACGGCGATAAATCATTATTTGAGTTCGGTTTTCTGGGAACCGCTTCTTACCATGTAAAGTTGATGGAGAATATCGAGCTTGTAAATCGTGTTTCCATATTCAGCAATTACCTTCGCGATCCCGACCATCTGGTGCTGAGTTATTCCGGCTTGATCAATATGAAAATCAATGATTTAATTTCTGCCAACCTGAATCTCGACTTGCGTTATGATGACAATCAGATCAAAAAACTGCAGGTTAGGCAGCTATTCGGTGTCGGCTTTTCCTACAAGGTCGATAACGGCGTACGTTTTAAAACGCGGGTACAGCCGGAGGAATATCGACTGAGAATTAAAACCTGATGAGGCTTGGCGACAATTGTCTTGCAGAGACCACTGCCGCTAAATTCGCTATCTTTGTTAACCAAAAATTTAAAGTCATGGCCAATACGCCTTCCAATATGCTGCCGCTGGGCACCACGGCTCCTTCCTTTGAGCTGCCCGAACCAACTGTGGGAGATAAGCTTCGAAAGTTAGAAGACCTGAAAGGGAAGAAGGGAACGCTGGTGATTTTCATGTGCAACCATTGTCCGTTTGTGTTGCATGTCATCGATAAGTTGCAGGAACTTTACGAGGATTATAAAGACCGAGGGATTGCATTTATCGGCATCAATGCCAATGATCCCGAGGCCTATCCCGACGATTCGCCCGAAAAAATGCAGGAATTTGTGAAAGAAAAAAGCGTCACCTTTCCTTATCTTTTTGACGAATCCCAACAGGTAGCAAAAGATTATGACGCGGCCTGCACACCCGATTTCTATTTCTTCGACAAAGATTTGAAATTGGTTTACCGCGGCCAAATGGACGACTCACGGCCGGGCAACCAAAAAGAAGTTACGGGCGAAGATCTGATCATCGCTTTTGAAAATCTGCTCGCAGACCAGCCGCAAGAAGAGATTCAAAAGCCGAGTTTGGGCTGCAATATCAAATGGAAAGGCTAAGCCGTAGATAAGCCATACATGATCCATAGATAGTCCATGGATAGTCCATGAAAAACAAAATGTAAAAGCAGCTGATGTTACAGGTAAAAAGTTTTGCTTTCAATCCGTTTCAGGAGAATACTTATATCGTTTACAACGACAATAAAAATGCGTTCATCATCGATCCGGGAAACATCTCGGAGCACGAAACCGCTGCGCTGAAAAACTTCATTGATGAAAACGGCCTGACGGTTAAGAATATCCTGCTGACCCACGCACATATCGATCATGTGCTCGGTTTGCAGTGGGCGCACGACACCTATAAAGTTCCCGTTCTCATGCATCTTCACGAAAAGGAATTGCTGGATATGAACCCGATAACGGCGCGCAATTACGGTTTCTTTTTCAAACCTTTTGAAGGCGAAATACAACACATCAGAGAGAACGATACATTGAGTCTCGACGACCAACCATTAGAAC
>RDDY01000106.1 GCA_003852805.1 Chryseobacterium sp. | reverse complement strand
AAAAATGTACAGGGTGATATGGTGGTTACCTATACAAGCGGAAAATAAAATACCGCCGAGAATCTCGACGGTAAATTTAAATTCTTTAAGGTTCTTATCAACCTTTGAATTCGCCCATTTCAATGAACTTTTCCTGACGCTGATTTACCAATTCCTGATCGGTAAAGGTGCTCAGTTTTTTGATGTTGCCCAAGATGGTTTCTTTCACATTGTCGTAGGCGATTTGCGGATCGTAATGTGCGCCGCCCAGAGGCTCTGCAATAATTCCGTCGATCAAGCCTTCTCTCAGCATATCCTGCGGCGTCAGTTTCAATTGCTCTGCGGCGGTTTCTTTAAATTCCCAACTTCTCCACAGAATGGAAGAACAGCTTTCCGGCGAAATGACTGAGTACCAAGTGTTCTCCATCATATATACCTTGTTGCCCACGCCGATGCCGAGTGCACCGCCGCTGGCGCCTTCGCCAATAATGATGGTGATAATCGGGGTTTTGAGCGTGGTCATCTCGTAGATGTTGCGGGCGATGGCTTCGCCTTGTCCTCGTTCCTCGGCTTCCAGACCTGGATAGGCCCCGGGCGTATCGACCAAAGTAACCACAGGGATACAGAATTTCTCGGCCAATTTCATCAGGCGCAAGGCCTTGCGGTAGCCTTCGGGATTGGACATGCCAAAACGGCGGTGTTGTCTCTCTTTGGTCGTGCGGCCTTTTTGGGTACCGATGATCATGACTCGGTTGCCGTCGATGGTAGCCAAGCCGCCCACCATGGCCGGATCGTCTGCAAAGTTGCGGTCGCCGTGCAGTTCCAGAAACGAATCTTTATCTGTGATGCCGCTGATGTAATCCAACGTATAAGGACGGTTGGGGTGGCGCGAAAGCTGTACGCGCTGCCACGGCGTCAGATTGCCGTAGATACGCTCTTTCTCGCTCTGTATTTTATCTTCGATTTGTTTGCAGGCGGTCTTTACGTCCACGCCGCTCTCTTCGCCCACGACAGCACATTTGTCGTATTGCTCCATCAAATCTTTTATCGGTTGTTCGAATTCCAGAAATTCCATTCAGTAGTTTTTGCAGATTTCAAAAGTAAGGAATATATTTTTTTAACCGAGTGCGGCCACTGCATTGTCAATGCGTTTTAACGTCTCTGCGCGATCGATGATTTCCATGATGACCGGAACATCGGGGCCTTTCAATTCACCGACAAGCGCCAACCGCAGAGGCATCATGAGCTTGCCCATGCTCACGGCTTTCTCTTGCGCAAAGTCGTGGATGAGATTTTTTAAGCGCTCGGCGTCGAAGTTTATTTCGCACAGCCGGGTGCGGAATTCGGTAAGGAATTCGGCCGCATCTTGATGCCAAGCTTTTTTTGCCGCTTTTTCATCGTAAGACCCGGGTGCCTCGAAGAAGAAAATTCCGTCGTTGTAGATATCCTGAATGAAGGTTGCGCGCTCTTTCATCAAGCCGATAATCTCCAACAGCTTTTCATCGGGAATGGTTATTTTTTTATCGTCGATGATTTTCTTTACCTCGGGCAGAAGTTCTTCGTCGCTTCTTCTTTGCAGGTATTGCTGGTTGAACCATTTGGCTTTGTCGGGGCTGAATCGGGCACCGGCTTTGTGGACTTTCTCCAGATCGAACTCGGCAATCATTTCATCCATCGAAAGGATCTCACGATCGTCGGCGGCATGCCCACCATATTCATAAACGCATCGGGTAAGTAGCCGTCTTCGCGGTAGCCGGCCGAAACATTTCCGGTCTCGGGATCTTTGAATTGCAGCGGGAAAACGGGGAAACCGAATTTGTCGCCGTCGCGTTTGCTCAGTTTTCCTTTGCCCTCGGGCTTCAGAATCAACGACAAATGTGCGAACTGCGGTGCTTCCCAACCCATGGCTTCATAAAGCAGAACATGCAGCGCCATAGACGGCAACCATTCCTCGCCACGGATCACATGAGTAATTTTCATTTCGTGGTCGTCAATGATGTTCGCGAAATGATAGGTGGGCATGCCGTCGTTCTTTACCAAAACTTTGTCGTCCAATGTATTGGTGTTCACGCTGAAGTTTCCGCGGATGATATCGGTAAGGTGCATCGTACGGTCAAACGGCATTTTAAAGCGCACAACATACGGAGTCTTTGCATCGAGCAAACTGCGGACTTCTTCGTCCGGCAGAGACTCGCTGTTGCGCAGGCGTTGACGCGTGGCAAAGTTGTAAGCGAAAACATCGCCGCGCTCTTCAAACTCCTTACGGACGGCGTCCAATTCTTCCGGTGTGTCGAAAGCCAGGTACGCGTAATCGGTTTTCAGGATTTGCCCGGTATAAGCGTCATAGATATCGCGACGCTCGGATTGGCGATACGGCGCGTAAGGACCGCCGTGCTTGGGGCTTTCATCGGGGATGATGCCGCACCATTGCAAGGCTTCCATAATATATTCTTCGGCACCGTCCACATAGCGCGCGGTGTCGGTATCTTCGATTCTCAGGACAAAATCGCCGCCTTTGTTTTTGGCAAACAGATAGTCGTACAGAGCTGTCCGCACGCCGCCCAGATGCAACGGCCCCGTGGGGCTGGGCGCAAAACGGACTCTTACTTTTTCCATGTCAATACTTGATTTACAGATTGCAAATTTAACTAAAATGAAAGTCTTCGATAAATAGAGAAATCTGTAACTTTGCCTGTTGTTTTACATTCTATGTTGGAAATCGGTGACCGCCCGTGGGGAAAATATTATGTTTTGGAGGACTCCGAACATTATAAGCTGAAGCGAATTGTAGTAGAGCCCGGGCAGCGTTTATCTTATCAATACCATCACCACCGTCAGGAGCATTGGGTCGTTATAGAAGGCGAGGCCAACGTTGTCTTGAACGGTGAGAACGTGCGCGTGAAATACGGCGAGAGCATCTTCATACCGCAGGGCGCCAAACACCGCATTGAAAACAATACCGACAAACGTTTGGTTTTCATAGAAGTGCAGACAGGCTCTTACTTCGGTGAGGACGATATCATCC
>RDDY01000080.1 GCA_003852805.1 Chryseobacterium sp. | reverse complement strand
TCGGCGATTTAGAATTCTCGGTCGGTGATTATCTGATTATCCCGCGCGGCACCATTTACCAAATCCATTTCGACGGCGCGGAAAATGTGTTGTTTTTCTTGGAAAGCCATTCACCGGTTTACACCCCGAAGCGGTACAGAAATGAGTTTGGCCAGCTGCTTGAGCATTCGCCGTTCTGTGAGCGTGACATTGAAGCGCCTGTATTTCAGCCGCCCATCGACGAAAAAGGAGAATTCCTTATCAAGGTAAAAAAGGAGAATCAAATCACCGATTTCATCTATGCAACGCATCCGTTTGATGTCGTGGGCTGGGACGGCTATTTTTATCCGTATAAATTCAATATCAAGAATTTTGAACCGATCACAGGCCGCATTCACCAGCCGCCGCCGGTGCATCAAAACTTCGAGGGGCACAACTTTGTGGTCTGCTCTTTTGTAGCGCGCCTGTATGATTACCACCCCGAAGCAATTCCCGCGCCCTACAACCATTCCAACATAGATTCCGACGAAGTCTTGTTCTACACCGAAGGCGATTTCATGAGCCGAAATCATATCGACCTGATGGACTTTACGCTTCACCCCGGCGGCATCGTCCATGGCCCGCACCCGGGTGCCATGGAACGCAGCATCGGCAAGAAATCTACCGAAGAATACGCCGTTATGGTGGACCCGTTTCGCCCGCTGAAAATTACCGAGGAAGCGATGAAGATAGAAGATCCGTCGTATGTAACCTCTTGGCTGGAAGAAGAAGATCACTCGCTGAAGGATAGATTGCAGGAATAATAACTCACGTCGGCGACTAAAATTGAGAACCGTTCTGAATTTGCAAACCTCATAGCTTTTAAAAATCTGTGAGGTTTTTTGATGCCAAATTTAACCGACATCTACGCTTGACAAATCTCAGCCTCAGCCTCGCCTTAATTTTGTTTAAATTTGAGTAACCAATGTTTAAACAAAATCCCGATTATGCATAACTACATCTCCGCCGAGGAAGCTGTTTCTTGTGTAAAAAGTGGCGACCGTGTCTTTCTCCACGGCAGTGCCTGCACCCCGAATCTATTGATCGATGAACTGGCGCGCCAAGCCGATCGACTGCAGAACATCGAGGTGGTTTCGATCACCGTTCAAGGCAATGTGGAAGTTGCAAAACCGGAATACGGCGACACTTTCTTCATCAATTCGCTGTTCACCTCTACGCCGGTGCGTCAGGCCGTAAACTCGGAGCGCGGAGACTTTGTACCGATCTTCCTCAGCGAGATCCCGATTTTGTTCAAGAACGGAATGCTGCCGCTGGATGTGGCTTTCATCACCGTATCGCCGCCCGATGCGCACGGTTACTGCTCGCTGGGCACCTCTGTGGATATTGCACGCAGTGCCGTGGACACCGCAAAAACGGTTGTAGCTGTGGTCAATCCGCGCATGCCGCGCACCCACGGCGACGGCATGGTGCATGTGCAGAGAATCGACAAAATGGTTTGGCATGAAGAGGAATTGCTGACGATTGACTACGGCGCAAAAGTCGGTGAGGAAGAAATGATGATCGGGAAAAATGTGGCGGAACTGATTGACGACCGTTCCACGATTCAGATGGGAATCGGTACCATTCCCGACGCGGTGCTGCGCTGCCTGAGCAACCATAAAGATCTGGGAATTCATACCGAAATGCTCAGCGATGGTGTTATCGATTTGATTAAAAACGATGTGATCAACAACAAATACAAAGGCACTCATTTAAATAGGACCATTACCAGTTTCTGTTTCGGCACCCGTAAATTATACGACTTTGTAGACGACAATCCGTCGATTGCGTTTATGGATGTTCAGCATGTGAACTTTCCCATCAACATTATGAAGAACCAAAAAATGCACGCCATCAACTCGGCCATCGAGATTGATTTGACGGGTCAGGTCTGTGCAGATTCCATCGGCACTTACCAATTCAGCGGTATCGGCGGCCAAATGGACTTCATGCGTGGCGCGGCGCTGAGCGAAGGTGGCAAGCCGATTATGGCCATTTCTTCCCGAACCAAAAAAGGCGTACCGCGGATTGTTCCATTCTTGAAACAAGGAGCCGGCGTTGTTACCACGCGCGGCCACATGCATTATGTGGTTACCGAATACGGCACCGCTTATCTTTACGGCAAAAACCTGAAGCAGCGCGCAAAAGCATTGATTGAGATTTCGCATCCCGACGACCGCGAGATGCTGGAGCGGGCAGCGTTTGAGCGCTTTAAATAATACGAGAATGTGTGCAAAGACTGCACACATTTTTTGTTTTAAATAATCGCTGAACGACGGTTCGCGGGTCAGGACAACAGCTTAAACCGCATCCAAGGCGCGTAGCACGCAGTTCTCTCACTCACCAAAAAATCCGTAAATTGGCGTTGGAAAAAATTAAATAAAAAGTATGTCAACACTTACCTTCGCTGAGAAAATTGCTCAAGCCGAGAACTTTTTGCCGATCAACGGCACCGACTATATCGAATTTTATGTGGGAAATGCCAAACAGGCCGCTCACTATTACAAGACCGCTTTCGGCTTTCAATCCGTTGCGTACGCAGGCCCGGAAACCGGCGTTCGTGACCGCGCCTCTTATGTTTTGCAACAGGGGAAAATCCGCTTGGTTCTGACTTCCGGTTTAAAATCCGATTCACCGATCTGCGAGCATGCTAAGAAACACGGAGACGGTGTAAAAGTACTGGCGCTATGGGTAGATGACGCTTACAAAGCTTTTGAAGAAACAACCAAGCGCGGCGGTAAGCCTTACCTGGAGCCGCAAACGCTGACCGACGAATTTGGTGAGGTGCGCATGTCGGGCATCTACACTTACGGTGAAACAGTTCACATGTTTGTGGAACGCAAAAATTACAGCGGAGCCTTTATGCCGGGCTATGTGAAATGGGAATCGGAGTACAATCCGTCCGAGGTAGGATTGCTCTATGTGGATCATTGCGTGGGCAATGTGGACTGGGACCGTATGCTGCCAACCGTGGAATGGTACAAGAAAGTAATGGGCTTTGTGAACATTCTGAGCTT
>RDDY01000228.1 GCA_003852805.1 Chryseobacterium sp. | reverse complement strand
ATATTGGAATACAAAATTCCATCTTCATTTTTTTCGAAAACTCCACCGTCATAATCAATTCCAATATTTGATGTTTTTGCAGTAGACAAAATCTCTAACGACGAAATATCTATTGCAACTATTTTGTCTTCAGTTTCAGCTAAAATAATTGAATTATGATTCGAATGAAAACGATTGACTAGTTCTATTTTAATAATCTCCCTCTCGGTAGCAATGCTGGAAGATAAATTAAATCCGTGTAACCCTTTTTGTGGACAAAATATCCATAGTCTATTCAGTTCCTCATCAAAGTGGATTTTATGGAAATTATTAAATGTTTCAGTGATCGAAAGCTGAGTAGCATCAAAAAGCGCAAAATTTTCAAATTTTGAATTTCCTGATGCATTTGAAATAAACAGAAATATATTATTACTTATTTTAATAATTTCATGAGGACTTAAATGGTTTTCATAAAGTAAGGTTCCTGATTTTTCGTTATAAATAAAAAGCCTGTCTTGCATTACCACAAAAGAGTAGTCACAATCATCGAAAACAAAACAATTTTTGACAGTGCTGGAACCAAACCTTTTGGCTGGTTCAATCTGGAAATTAGCCGATAATGTTTTGCCGTTTTGTATTGTGATTGCAGAGTACGATCCAGCCTGTAAATCATGGAAATCAATAGACGATAATTCCTCACGGGTTTTGAACTTCCCAACTTGCTCACCATTTCTATACAAATGAACCTCCTGACCACTTTGAGAAGATTTTATCTGAAATTTCTCATTTTGATAACCTCTTGATGGCAATATAGTAAATATTTCTTCCATAATCTTTAATCTAAATTCCAATAAACATCATTCATTACTTCCGAGTCAGAACAACCTGCGGCATCAGCTAGCCAATCTGAAGACGAGTATGAGTTATCATCATAATAATCGCCATATTTTACCTTTGGTCAGTCAGTGCGACAGTTTAAGCCTACGGTCTGTAACCTTTGTTTCTTTTGTGGTTCATCCCTTCAGAAAGAAAGCAGCATTTCTTGTCATTCCGCAGGAATCTCAACAGTGTTTGGCAATCATTTTCGTGTTTTCTGTGTGGTTAAAACTGGATGAACAAAGAAATAACAAGAATTGAGAAGCTTTCTCCGTCAGGTAACGGTCGCATTGCCCCTATGCTCTCTGTGTTAGCTCCGCGCCCTCCGTAGTTAAGATTAACCAACAAATCTCCTTGCTACAAAAAAGAAGCACAACTGTGCTTCTTTCAATCGTAACTGTTATCTAATCTCTATCTGCCGAACAGACCGCCTCCCATTCCGGGCATATTCGGCATGCCTTTGCCCATCATAGACATCAGTTGCTTGCCTTGCGGGCCTTGCATCATTTTCATCATTTTGCCCATCTGTTCAAACTGCTTCATCAAGGCGTTCACTTCCTCCAACTTTCTTCCGGATCCTTTGGCTATGCGCTGCTTGCGCGGCATGTTGATGATGCTCGGCTTGCGACGTTCATCGGGAGTCATCGAGTAAATGATGGCTTCGATGTGTTTGAACTGGTCGTCGCTGATGTCCACATCCTTGATGGCTTTGCCCACGCCGGGGAGCATCCCGAGCAGATCTTTCATGTTCCCCATCTTCTTGATCTGGTGAATTTGCTTCAAAAAATCGTCAAAACCGAATTCGTTCTTGGCAATTTTCTTGTGCAGTTTCTTGGCTTCTTCCTCATCAAACTGCTCCTGCGCACGTTCTACCAAAGAAACCACGTCGCCCATGCCCAAGATACGGTCGGCCATACGCTCGGGGTAAAAGAGATCCAGCGCTTCCATCTTCTCGCCTGTGGAGATAAACTTTATCGGTTTGTTTACTACTGTACGCACCGTCAGCGCAGCACCACCGCGGGTATCGCCGTCCAGCTTTGTCAGCACCACACCGTTGTAGTCGAGAACGTCGTTGAAAGCTTTCGCTGTATTCACCGCATCTTGCCCGGTCATGGAATCTACCACGAATAAGGTCTCGGTCGGCTTTACCGCCTCGTTCACATTGCGGATCTCGTTCATCATCTGCTCATCGATGGCGAGACGACCGGCAGTGTCTATGATGACAACATCGTGCTTGTTCTGCTTGGCAAATTCAATGGCGTTCTCAGCGATCTCAACCGGGTTCTTGTTGCCTTCTTCGGTATAGACAGCCACGCCGGTCTGATTGCCCAGAACTTTCAACTGATCGATGGCTGCGGGGCGATAGACGTCTCCGGCCACCAACAAGGGATTCTTGCTTCTCTTTTTTTGCAGGTAGTTTGCCAGCTTGCCCGAGAAGGTGGTTTTACCCGAACCTTGCAGACCGGCAATCAGAATGATGCTCGGCTTTTCGGAAAGGTTAATGCCTTCTTGCGTGCCGCCCATCAGGTCGACCAATTCGTCGTGGACAATCTTGGTCATCAGCTGTCCCGGAGTGATCGAGGTCAATACATCCTGACCCAACGCTTTGTCCTGAACGCGTTTTGTCAGGTCTTTCGCTACTTTATAATTAACGTCAGCATCTACAAGAGCGCGGCGAATTTCCTTGACGGTTTCTGCCACGTTGATCTCGGTGATCTTTCCGCGACCCTGAATATTTTGTAATGCTTTATCTAATTTATCCTGTAAACTGTTGAACATGTCGGTGTTTTATAATCGGCAAAAATACGAAATTGCAAGCAAACCTTTTTAGTCTGAAATGGGAGCATTCACTTATGTTGATGACGGATGTTGCGCGTTCAGAAACCGACACTTACGCGGAAAACAGGATTGATCCGGAATCTGAAGTTGGCATCGTACACCACTTGTCGGCCCTGCATCTCCAATACCAATAAAAGATTCTTTGCCTGAAGATAGGGCAACAGATCCGCATTTTTATCAACGCTGAAAATCAGTTGATCGGGATTGTTGTTGTTTAAAATTTCACCGATGAAAATCTGCCTTTGTTGTCCTTGGATTTTAAGCGAGAGCCGTGCATTGCGAATAACGTCGAGTTTCACCCCCGAAGAACCGAGGTAGTCTATGGTCAGCGCTTCGATACTCGCGCTGCGCAGA
>RDDY01000212.1 GCA_003852805.1 Chryseobacterium sp. | reverse complement strand
GAAAATCTCTGCCGATGAGGAACGCGCCGCCATGCTGGCCATCCTTCTGCACGATATCGGTCACGGACCGTATTCTCATGCGCTGGAATCTGTACTGATGCAGGACTGCCACCATGAGAACATATCTCTTTGGCTGATGGATGAGTTGAACAAAGAATTTATGGGCGAGCTTTCTTTGGCCATCGAAATGTTCCGTGGGGAATACAGCCGGAAGTTTTTCAATCAATTGATTTCTTCTCAGTTGGATGTCGATCGGTTGGATTACCTGAAGCGAGACAGTTTTTACACCGGCGTTGCAGAGGGCAACGTAAATACACAGAGAATCACTTCCATGATCAATGTTTGCGACGACGAGCTTGTGGTAGATGCAAAAGGAGTTTACTCGGTAGAGAATTTCCTGACGGCGCGCATGTTTATGTATTGGCAGGTATACTTCCACAAAACTTCAGCAATCGGCGAGCATCTTTTGATCCGGTTGATGAAGCGCGCCAAGCAGTTGGCGGTATCAGGCGCAGAAGTACCCGCCACGCCTACGCTCGGCTATTTCTTGCAGAAAGCGCCTGACGAAAAGATGACCGCAGAGGATCTGCTGAAATTTACCGAGTTGGATGATTCGGACGTGTTTTTGGCGATGAAGAGTTGGCTGAACCACCCTGATTTCTTGTTGAGTTATTTCAGCAATTGTTTGGTCCGCAGGAATTTCCCGAAGACCGTTATCTCGGGTACGCCGTTTTCCGAGGAAGAGATCGCAACGGTAAAGCAGAGCGTAGTCAAGCATTTCGGGACCAAAGACGCGGCCTTTGCAGCCGGTGAAATCAGCCGAACCTTGTTGCCGTACAACCGAAACCAACCGATCAAATTGATGAACAACCGGGGCGAATGCTTTTTCTTGGAAGCCTCGGAAAACCGGATTTTGGCGCACGCGCTTACCGATGCCACCACCAAGCATATCCTTTGGTATCCGCGTGAATTGCTGCACACATAGGCCGCTTTCCGGCGCAAACGGTAAAAGTGTTTTTTAGTATCTTTGCCGAATTATGGAATTCACAGCAGAACAGATCTCGGGTTTCGTCGGAGGGCGGGTCGTCGGTGATGGCTCCGTCAGCGTTTCCGGCTTTTCTCCCATCGAAGAAGGCAAAAAAGGCAACCTGTCATTTATCGCAAACGAGAAGTTCGCGCATCTGTTGAATTCTACGGAAGCATCCGTGATCATCGTATCGGAAAAGCTGTTGGAAGACAAAAAATATCCGTCCACACTGATTGTGGTGGAAGACGGATATCTGGCTTTTCAGGTATTGCTTAATATGGTTCAGCAGCTGAAATCTCGGCGCACGGGCGTAGAGCAACCCTCATTTGTCAACCCAAGCGTTGAGGTGCCCGAAGAGGCTTATATCGGCGCATTCAGTTATGTCGATGAAGGGACTGTTTTGGGAACGAATGTTCAAATTTTTCCGCAGGCATTCATCGGTAAAGATGTAAAAATCGGCGACAACTGCATCATCCACAGCGGCGTGAAAATCTATGACGGCTGCATCATTGGAAACAACTGCGTCATCCATGCCAATACGGTCATCGGTGCAGACGGTTTCGGTTTCCAAGCCGGGCCGGACGGTTTCACCAAGATTCCGCAATTGGGGAATGTCGTGGTGCAAGACGATGTAGAGATCGGCTCCAATTGCAGTATCGATCGCGCCACCATTGGCTCTACCGTGATCGGCAGAGGGACCAAGATCGACAATCTGATCCAGATTGCCCACAACGTAAAAATAGGACAACACAACGTAATTGCCGCACAGGCCGGCATCGCGGGCTCTGCCACCATTGGTGACTGGAATATGATCGGCGGGCAAACGGGCATTGTGGGTCACATAAATATAGGTAACAAAGTGCGCATTCAGGCGCAGAGCGGTTTGATAGGCAATGCCGAAGACGGCGAGACCTTATACGGTTCTCCGGCAATGCCCGCAGGAGATTTCCGCCGCAGCTATGTATTGTTCCGTCAACTGCCTCAATTGGCGCAGCGTGTAAACGAGTTAGAGAAACAAAGTTCAAAAAATCCATCATGAGTGATAAGCAGAAGACGCTGAAAGAAGAAGTACAACTTTCAGGGATCGGCTTGCATACGGGTCGGCAAGTATCGCTGACGATCAAGCCTGCCAAAGAAAACACAGGTTACGTCTTTGTTCGTACAGATTTGGAAGGCCATCCATGCGTAGAAGCAGATGTCAACTACGTCAGCTCTACCGAGCGCGGAACCACTTTGGAGAAGAAAGGCGTGAAAATCCATACGTGCGAGCATCTTCTGGCAGCGCTGGTGGGTTGTGATGTAGACAATGCAATTCTGGAAATGAACAACGCAGAACCGCCGATTATGGACGGATCTGCCAAGCATTTTGTGGAAGCCATAGAAAAGGCAGGCATTGTAGAACAAGACCTCGACCGCGATTATCTGATCATCAAAGAGGTGATGAGTTACACGGATCCGGCAACCGGTTCAGAACTTACCATCATTCCGTCTGACAATTATGAGGTTACGGCAATGGTTGATTTCGGGACAAAGGTTCTTGGTACTCAGAACGCTACTTTGAAAGATCTGTCCGAGTTTAAGGATGAGATAGCCGACGCGCGGACGTTCAGCTTCCTGCACGAACTGGAAATGCTGCTGGATCACGGATTGATCAAAGGCGGCGACATCAGCAATGCGATTGTTTATGTGGATAAAGAACTGACGCCCGAAACAATAGAAAAACTAAAGAAAGCCTTCGGAAAAGAAGATGTCTCCATTCGTCCGAACGGTGTATTGGATAACGTGACGCTTAACTACCCGAACGAGGCGGCGCGCCATAAATTGCTGGATGTCATCGGCGACTTGGCGCTGGTGGGCGTACGCATCAAAGGAAAGGTGATAGCCAACAAGCCCGGCCACTACGTAAATACGCAGTTCGCCAAAAAGCTGGACCGACAATACAAACTGCAAAAGCGCAAAAACGTACCCGATTTCGATCTGAAAGCCGAGCCGGTATACGATATAAACGGCATCATGAAACTGTTGCCGCACCGTCCGCCAT
>RDDY01000251.1 GCA_003852805.1 Chryseobacterium sp. | reverse complement strand
GTATGGGTGCGAAGCTTGGGCTATCATATCCGCAATGGAAAAGTCTAATAGAATTCTTTCGCAGTCGGGGGACTTTGCAATTGTCTTTTTATGTCGTTCTCAGCGTGCTTTTTCCAGCAGATAAACATTGCCGCCGGAAAGGCCGTATGCCGGAATCAGATTGCCTTCCAAGATCAGGTTTTGGCCGTCTACGTTTACGATGCTGACATAATTTCCTTTGCCCAACTCCAGATAGTTTTCGCGGTGGCGCGTGGAAGGATTCTTGCCGAAGCGAAATTTATAGTTTTCCCAATGGATGCGGTCACTGCTGCAATGCGCCGGCTTGTAGCGGCTTTTCTTGGTGTTGAATTCAACAATTTCGCCACCGGGGCAGTTGTTATTCATTACATTTTCCGGTTCTCCGGGCAGCGCATCATAACTGCCGCGGTAGACACCTACCACACGCCAACGACCATCCAAACGGTTCTCGTTGATCTTGCCTTCTGCTTTCTTTACCGTCCAGGCTACACCTTTCACGGTGCCTTTAACGATTCCCGTTGCGGCCTTTACGCCCGTGGTGGCCACCTTGGCCGCGGTGGAAACGATGCATGAATTAAGTACAAACAGTATGGACGCACCCAATAGTGTCTTTTTCATAAAATAGTTTTGTAGAAGCTATTCAAAAACGGCACCACGGCCAAACAGCAAAAGAGTTTTCATTGATACTAAACACAGTGGCTTTCACGGCCACTGAGTATTTAACCACAAAAGGCATAAAAGCCTTGATACTTAAGGCACTTTAGGAGCTAATCGTGGCGCCGAGAAAGTGCACAAAAGTTTAAAAGTCTGCGACTTTTTTATGGATGTAACCGGAGTTTTAATCACAATAGACACGAAGACGGCAAAATGCGCAAAGGACACGTCTTCCCTGTCGCTCTAAAGGATCTATATTCTCCTGTAACCACAACAATCATTTGTATGCTATCGGACCGGAGAGCCAAAGTAGAAATCAACAGTTAAAATACCCATTAGCAGGTATTCATAAGCCACTGTTTGCCTGTGGGTTACAATAAATAAAGTTACTATATTGACTGTTAACTATCGGGGATGAAATTGCTGGAATTTTTGCCTTCACCGAATGTGGCTTCCGTAATTGTAAAGATCATTTACTTTGAAAATGATCAAGACGTCTTTGTGCTGAAGCCGATCCCTAGAAACTATCCGGCGGTTCTCTTCGTTGGAGAGGGTCCGGCGTCGTGGCGAATCGGTTTGGGTGATACCGATATCTTTCTGAAACAGGAGCAAGTTTATTGTGCCGGCCTTGGCACCTTACCGTCGAAAATGTACTTACACACCGGTTTCAAGCTTTGGGTTGTATTGCTGCAACCGCAATGCGGCTCGGTTTTCGGTGATGCTCCTCGTCAACTTGTAAATGTGGTAAATCCCGCGATCGATATTTCCCCAACGTTGGACATTCTTAATGAACAACTGTGGACCGCAGCACATCCTACGCAGGCGGTTGCCTTGTTGAAAGAATATTTCAGCAAGTACGTCGCCGTACAAAGAAACAATCCGGCGGTTTCGCGTGCGCTGCAAGAGATACGCGGCAACAATGGCGCACTTACCGTCAGCGAACTGGCAGACAGAGCATTTACCTGCAACCGAAATCTCCTGCGCAACTTTGTAAGTGAGGTCGGTGTCAATCCGAAGAAATACAGCGCCATGATTCGGCTATCTCACTTTGTAGGAGAATTCGGCGCTCAGCCCGAGGCAGATTTGGAAAGTCTGGCGATGTCCTACGGTTTCTATGACAGCTCTCACCTTTATAAAGAGCTGGTCAAGTTCTACGATGAGGCGGCTACCCGACAATTGCTTAGCCCATCCCCCATCATCAGCAGCTTGGTTTAAAAAAGTCCGTTTTTTACAATTATTACAGCTAACGGCGACGCTAACTTTGAGGATTACCAAAATGCAGTACCATGAAAAAGTTAGTCTTTCTGTTTGTAATGGCAGCCGGTGCCGTTTCGGCGCAACCTTATCAATATCCTGCAACGCGAACGGTAAATGTCAGCGATACTTACCACGGTGTAACGGTAGCAGACCCGTACCGTTGGCTCGAAAACATCAAGGACCCCGAAGTGACCGCCTGGTTTAAGGCTCAGGCCGATTATACCAACGCGCAGATAGCACAAGTGCCGGGTCAAAACGAAATGATTGCCGAAATGAAAGCGCTGGATGAACTGCATTCCGGTGCCGTCATTCCGCTTAAAAAGGTTAACGGCTATTATTTCTACAGGAAACGCATGCCCGGCGAGCAGGTAGCGAGGCTCTTTGTACGAAAAGGCGAGAACGGTGCGGAGCGCTTACTCTTCGATCCCGAGAAACACATCGCCGGAAAAATTTTCGATTACGATGCCGATGTCAATGATGACGGTTCGCTCGTTTTGTTAACCCTCAGCGAGGCCGGAACCGAATTGGGCGACGTGCGCTTGATGGATGTAAAAACCGCAAGGTTCTTGGCCGATGTACTGCCGCACAGCTACGGGCAATTCGCTCGCGGCCAACGAGATATGGTTCATTACCTACAAATGAAAAGCCACGACATTCACGATCCTGAGAACAAATTAAACTTGCCTTTTAAATCCCACCGCGTCGGCATGCCTGTATCGCAAGACAGGGTATTGGCAAGTGCGGCCACGCATCCGGAGCTAAAACTCATTCCGACAGAGATTCCGTACGTGCAGACCTTTAAAGGATCGCCTGTTATGCTGCTGTCTAAGTCCACGGTAGACCGCAATCTGCAAACCTATCTCGCCCTGCCGAAAGCCGACGGAAAAACAGAATGGAAACCTTTTTCCACTATAGACGATGAAGTGCGCAACGTGATCGTTCATGGCAACGATCTTTACTTTGTGACCACCAAAGGCAACGACAAGATGCGCGTGTTAAAAACATCGGTTTCACGACCCGATATTGCCATGGCCGAAACGGTGGCGGAAGGCAGCGGAGATTGGGCCGTCATAGATGCGCTCACTTTCCCCACCAAAGATTATCTGATCATCACAAAGAGTAAAAACAACCTGCAATCAAAGCTGT
>RDDY01000035.1 GCA_003852805.1 Chryseobacterium sp. | reverse complement strand
GAATTCATCCAACATTCCTTTCGATGCTTTGTAGGCGCCGTTATATTCTGCCACCTCTTCCCCCATGAGGTAGATGGCTTCGTCTTTTCTCATTTCCTCGCTCATCGCCTCGGCAATGGCCTCTCGGAACTGAACTTCTCTCATATCGTCCGGGTATATTTTGAAAGGCAAAATTAAAGAATTCCGGTGAGAAAAGTTTGGATTGTTTTTTCAGTGCCAACCTTGGTTTCGGCAAATGCAAAATCCGGTACCCGCGCGGCGGTTTATCTGTGTCATTAACGCGGTTCTGTCCTACCGTAAATCATCGTAACGGCAAATTACGGCAACGGTTCTTCTGTATATTACGGCGATTTATACAAGCGGACGAGCCAGTACAGCATAAAAATAATCTCTGCACCAAAATCTGCAAGATAGACCGCCGAGATGGTGCCCGACAGATAATAATAGAGATCAATACCCGCCAACGACGCACAGCAGATACTCATGGCCAATGAGAATATGCGCCGCACTTGGCAGCTAAGCAAGGCAGCGTCAATCAATAAAACAGCGTACGGCACCAGCAGCAGACTGACCGTTTTGACCAGCCATATATCGGTCTTCGGGCCCGTGACATACAGAAAACTCTGCAAGTGCACAAAAGGCCAAACAGCGGTAACCAGATAGTAAAAGGCTTGCAGAAGCGGCGCAATACGGTGTACAGTTTTCATAACCGTTGATCTTTAGTGACTCTGTTGAGGGGAATTATACTCAAAGATAAGACATCAACGGTAGAAGCCGGAAAAGAAAGCAACTGTTCCCTCGATCTGCAATTACTTCTTTGAAGTCAATTTATCTTTGAAACAGACTTCGGGCTAAAAGATCACAGATATAAAATTTGATGACACAGATCGAAAAGCGCGGGCACGGTGTTAACTGTAAACATCGAGCAACGCGGCCAGTTCTACCACCGAACGAATGTTCAGTTTGGTGAATATCCGATTTTTGTAAGTGCTTACCGTTGAAGAATGCAGATGCAGTTGATTTGAAACATCTTTCAAAGAGAGACCTTCTGCCAATTTTCCTGCGATCTCGAGTTCTCGGTCAGAAAGACTTCCAATCAAAGAGACTTCCTCGTTTCCCTGTAGAGAATTGGAGATCATGGTTTCCTTTACGTCTTCGCTTATGTAGCGTCCTTTGTGCAGCATCGAGGTCAGGGCTTCGTTGATCTGTTCCTTCGATGAGAGTTTGTTTAAAAATCCATCGGCTCCCATTTGCAGGTAGCGCAATGCATATACGTTTTCGTCTTGCGAAGAAAACACGAGGATTTTCAAGTCAGGCTGTTTTATTTTCTTAAACTCAATCGCCTGCTGAAGGGTACCGTTGGGCATATTTACGTCTACAATTGCCAGATCGAAGTTTTCTTTGGAGATGATGGATTGGAAAGATTTGAAATCTTCCACTTCGGATAGTTCGGCACTTGGCCTCAGTTGTTTGATGACCTGCATCAGGCCCATGCGTACAATGCCATGATCGTCTGCGACGAGTATCCTTATAGGGTGGCTCATATAACTTACTTTTCTTTTTGTGGCAGCACTATTGCAACTGACGTACCCAAATCCGGCGCAGACTCTATTTTTATGTCTCCTTCCAGTAACTTTGCGAAATCTCTTGCTGTTTTAAGGCCGAAGCCCGGCCCCATTTCTCCTGCTGTACCGGCAAACAGAGCCGCATCAAACGAGAACACGTCTCTCAGCTGCTCGGATGTCATGCCTGTCCCTTTATCTTCCACCGTAAATACATGATTCCCCGCTTTTGACCCGTATCTGAGGCTGATCTCTCCGCCCGCATATGAATACTTCACCGCATTGTCCAACACTGCATTTAAAACAAAGGAAAGTAGTGAAGAATCTGTGCATATTTCAGCCGCCCCCAAATTCTCTACGGTCAAACGGAGGTTTTTATTGTCTAAGGATTTCCTCAAATCGGCTTCCACCTTTGTCAATAGATCTGCGATTTTGACGTCTGCATACGCAGGCTTGTAGCCGGAGAATTGAGTTTTGGCCCAAGCAGAATTGTCCGCAATGATGCTGAGACCTTTGGCACAATCTTGCTTTATCTGCGGAAGGAAACCGATAAATTCCTGCTCGGTAACGGCGCCTGCATCCAAAGCATCCATCAACATCTGCCAACTCAGAAATGTGTTTTTGAAATCATGGGTAATCCGCGATAGGCGTAACAGTATGGTATCTTTCTCGGCTCTCAGCCGTTCGTTTTCGGCCGTGAGCTTTGTTATTGTTTCGGACATAATTCAAATACTCTTATTCACCGCATGTTATACATCAAGACTGCGCATTGGCCGCTGCTTCGGGCCCGAGCCATTTGACCAACATTTTTACAAAAGTATCTCTGAGCAGGGGTTTGGCCAAGAAGTCGTTCATCCCGGCGCTTAAGCACTTCTCTCTCTCCCCGGGCAGGCTGCCGGCGGTTAGTGCAATGATAGGAATTTCCACATTCTCCTCCAAATTCCGTATTGCTTTGGTTGCTTCAAGGCCGTTCATCCTCGGCATTTGGATGTCCATCAGGATAATATCGGGCAGTTCGTTTTCGTATTGTTGTATCGCTTCTATCCCGTCAGCAGCTTCTATAATGCGGGCGTGAGGCAGTATCTGGCTAATGAAGATCTTGGTCAGCTTCATATTGACAGGATTGTCTTCTACCACCAATATCTTGGTTTCCAACGCCTGCGGCAGCTCTTGCTCTTGTGTGTCTTCTTCGCGCGACGGTTTTGACGATTGCAACTGCTCGAGGCCGGCCAAGGTGCGGTACATCTGATTCATGCGAATCGGCTTTACCAAACGGTTGCGGATATCAAGCTCGGTACATGCGCTCTGCAACTGATCGTCATCGGACGAACTGTAAAGCACGATAAACGAATGATCGCTGTTCTGTGTTGCTTGGATATCCTTGATCTTGCGTATGGTTTCTATCCCGTCCATAATCGGCATGTGATAATCCATGATAATCACATCAAAATCGGTAGTCTCGGTAAGCATGACCAAAGCTTTCAGTCCGCTGTCGGCCTCTTCCACTTCTATGTTTT
>RDDY01000213.1 GCA_003852805.1 Chryseobacterium sp. | reverse complement strand
GCCGGGGCAAATGCTGTTGACGCGAATTTTGTCCTTGCCGTATTCCTGCGCCAGCGTTTTTGTAGACGGCGGCATGACAACTTTTGAAAGTTTCTCTACGGGTGGCTAAAGTAAAAAGAACCAAAGAACACGAGCGACTGGAAAACCCCGTGTGGAAACGGTGGGGCCCGTATGTAAGCCACCGCCAATGGGGAACGGTGCGCGAAGATTACAGCGCCGACGGCAACGCATGGGAATACACCAACCATGCCACCGCCGAGAGCAAAACCTACCGCTGGGGCGAGGAAGGCATTGCCGGCATTACAGATACCGAGGAGCTTTTGTGCTTTGCCGTTGGCATGTGGAACCACAAAGACCCTATCATCAAGGAGCGCTTTTTCGGTCTGAGCAACGGCCAAGGCAACCACGGTGAGGACGTGAAAGAATTATACTACACGCTGGAGAGCAGCCCCACGCACAGCTACATGAAGATGCTGTACAAATATCCGCAGAACGCTTTCCCATACGATGATTTGTTGGAGACCAACAGACGCAGATCGCGCGAAGAGCGAGAGTATGAAATCATCGATACAGGCATTTTCGATAACGATGAATATTTCGACGTCTTTATAGAATACGCCAAAGCGGGCACCGACGATTTACTCATTCGGTTTACCGTAACCAACAAATCAGGGAACGAGGCACCGCTGACGCTACTCCCCACGCTTTGGTTCAGAAACACTTGGGCTTGGGGATATGACGATTATATGCCTACTTTGGCCGCCGACGGAAATGTCCTTTCCATTGCACACCGCGCCCTGCTGGTTCAACGGCTTTATTGCAAGCAAGACGCGCACGCGCTGTTCTGCAACAACGAGAGCAATACAAAACGACTCTACGGCTGGGACGATGGCGATCCGTTCCCGAAGGACGGCATCAACCGTCACATCATCGGTGGTGAACCAACCGTCAATCCCGAAAGAAAAGGCACCAAAGCAGCCTTTGTCATCAATTGCCATTTCGGCGCACACGAAACCAAAACTTTCGATCTGCGGCTGTGCAGTTATAACGAAGCACCGTTTGACGACTTTGATGAGATCTTGGAATTGAGAAAAAAGGAAAACGACGAATTCTATGAAGCGGTACAACAAGGCGTATGCGATGATGAATGCCGTGCGATTCAGCGTCAGGCTTTTGCCGGTTTGATGTGGAACAAACAATTCTACAATTACAATGTAAACAAATGGCTGAACGGCGACCCGAAAGAGGAACGGCCGCCCAAGAGCCGAGACTTCATCCGCAATGCAGATTGGCGCACGCTGAGCAATAAAGACATAATCTCCATGCCCGACAAGTGGGAATATCCTTGGTACGCCACCTGGGACAGCGCTTTTCACTGTGTGAGCTTGGCACTGATAGATGCCGGTTTTGCCAAAGAACAGTTGCTGCTTTTTACAAAAGAATGGTACATGCATCCCAACGGTCAGCTGCCGGCCTATGAGTGGAACTTCAGCGACGTCAATCCGCCTGTGCACGCTTGGGCGGCCTTCCGTGTATACAAACTCGACGAGCAACGCAACGGAAAAGCCGATCTGTTTTTCTTGGAGTCTATTTTCCAGAAACTGATGCTAAATTTCACTTGGTGGGTGAATCGCAAGGACATAAGAGGCAACAATATTTTCGGCGGCGGATTTCTGGGTTTGGATAATGTGGGAGCTTTTGACCGAAATGCAATTCTGCCCAACGGTGAATTCTTGGAGCAGGCAGACGGCACCAGCTGGATGGCAATGTTCTCTTTGAATATGATGCGCATAGCCTTGGAACTGGCATTGCACAACCGTGTCTACGAGGATATGGCCACCAAGTTCTTCGAGCATTTTCTTTACATAGCCGAGGCGATGAATTACATGGGCGATGACAACCGCGGTCTGTGGAACGATGAAGACGGCTTCTTTTACGACGTATTGCAGATGGCCGACGGCTCCTCCTTTTCATTGAGACTGCGCAGCATTGTAGGCTTGATCCCCATGTTCGCGGTAGAAGTGGTAGAGCACGACATCTTAGAGCGACTGCCCAACTTTAAGAGCAACATGAATTGGGTATTGGAAAACAAACCCGAACTCGCCGCATTGGTCTCTCACTGGGATGTTGAGGGCGCGGGCCGTGTGCATCTGCTGAGCATACTGCGCGGGCACCGATTGAAAAAACTGCTGGCCCGAATGCTGGATGAGAAAGAATTCCTGAGCGATTATGGCATCCGCTCTCTTTCAAAAGTGTACAGCGACAATCCGTTTCACGTTACCGCAGCAGGAACAGATTACCAGGTCAAATATTTGCCCGCCGAGAGCGATTCCGATCTTTTTGGCGGCAACAGCAATTGGCGTGGTCCGGTATGGTTCCCCATAAACTTCCTGATCGTGGAGAGTTTGCAACGCTTCCATTATTATTTCGGGGACGACTTTGTGGTAGAGCATCCCGTGGGCAGCGGACAAAAGCTAAGCCTTAACGCCATTGCAGACGACATCAGCAAGCGACTATGCAGTATTTTCAAAGTCGACGAAAACGGCAGACGACCGTTCAACGGAGACAACGAATTGTTGCAAACACACCCCGATTTTAAGGACTACATCCACTTCCATGAATATTTTCACGGCGATAACGGCCGAGGCCTGGGCGCCGAGCACCAAACAGGATGGACGGCGTTGACCGCAAAGCTCATCATGCCCCGCCAAAACCCGACCGAGTATAAGCCCAAATGATTTAGTTAACATGCATCAATGCCGGGCAATATTTGAGGCAGTATTTTTGCATTAAATAATTAAACAAATAAACATACTATGGCAACTAAATGGATCTTGGACGCAGCCCACAGTGAAATCACTTTTCGCGTAAGACACATGATGATCTCCAATATAAAAGGAGAATTTCAACAATTCTCGGCAGAGGTAGAAACCAAGACCGAGGACGATTTTGAAGATGCGCAGTTCTCGGCTCGTATCGAAACAGACTCTGTTTCCACAAACAACACCGACCGTGACAATCACCTGAAAAGTGCAGACTTCTTCAACACTGAGCAATACCCCGAAATCACTTATACCGGC
>RDDY01000287.1 GCA_003852805.1 Chryseobacterium sp. | reverse complement strand
TGAGGGCCATAGTAAGAATTTAGTGGTTAAAAATAAGGCAAAGTTTTATACAGCGGCTCTATTCTTCCAAAATCATCAAATGCTCGCCTGCATCAAAGTTGAGATCGCTGACCAATACCGCCTGTTTTGTCTTTTCGATCAACAGGTCGATGAAAAAGCTCGTTTCAAAAAATTGCCGATGGATACCGGGCAGCATCGACATGAACAGATTCATCCCTATTTTATTGTTGTGCAAATCCATCTTCTTTTGCAACGGCTGATTGGGGAACAGTTCTTCATGCATGTCGGTCATGCGCTTGCACCATTCCAAGCTTTTCCGCGGTGATGACACCTTGCAACAATACATCAGGATAAGACAGCACCACAACGCGTGTCGAAAGGCGTTGCCGGGGCCGTCTGTGCTGTGGCTGAGCGGATAATGCTGCTTTGCCAAGACAAATGCCCGCACCGTGGCGTGAAACGCGAGCAGCGCAAACAACGGATGGGAGCCGACCAGCCGCAGCACTTGAAGAAATTTTGCGAAGCTGAGTTGCCGCAACGAATTGATTAAAACCCGATAAACCATTCTTATCAAAAAAATCTCTCCGCAGAGAGATTTTCGTTTTTTATAGTTTATGATGCTTTATTGCTTGACCAATAGCTTGACAGCTTTGGACACCGTTTCTTTTACCTGGGTTCTTTTCACGATAAAATCCACGAAGCCTTTTTCCAGCAGGAATTCCGAAGTTTGGAAGCCTTCGGGCAAATCACGACCGATGGTTTCACGGATAACACGCGGACCTGCAAAGCCGATCAGCGCACCCGGCTCTGCCATAATGATGTCTGCCGTCATGGCAAAAGATGCAGTGATCCCCCCAAAAGTAGGATCGGTCAGGTAAGCGATATAAGGCAAGCCTTTCTCTGAAAGTTGCGCCAGCTTGGCTTGAACTTTTGCCAACTGCATCAGCGAATACGCCGCTTCCTGCATACGCGCGCCACCCGACTGGCAAATTATCATGTACGGCAATCTGTGTTCGATGGCGTAGTCTATGGCGCGACGGATCTTCTCTCCCATCACCGAGCCGAGCGACCCGCCGATGAATGCAAAGTCCATCACAGAGATAACCATGGGCGCGCCGTTTACATTGCCCGTCGCATTGCTGATGGAATCGTTCAGCTTTGTTTTGGCTCTGACTTCTTTCAGGCGGTCTTTATACGCTTTGGTGTCTTTGAAGTTCAAGATATCGATGCTTTCCACATCGGTATGAAGTTCTTGGAATTTCTCGTCGTCAAAGAGCATGTCAAAATACTCTCTGCTGCCCACGCGCACGTGAAAATTATCCTCGGGCGAAACAAAGTTGTTGTTGCGCAACTCGTCGTGCTCTATGATTTTTCCTGTCGGCGTTTTGTGCCACATCCCTTTCGGAGAATCTTTCTTCTGCTCCGTAGGCGTGTTGATATTCTGCTTCTTTCTCTTAAACCAGTCGAATGCCATTGGCTGTAATTTGTTTGTTTAAATTTGGGGCAGCGGCGCGCAAGGACGTACCGCTGCTGAGACCGTGATCTCTTACAGAGTATTCACGTTGTTCAAGTCCTCGAAGGCTTCTTCCAGACGCTTGACGAAAGTTTCCTCGCCTTTGCGCACCCAAACCCTCGGATCATAGTATTTTTTGTTCGGCAGATCTTCTCCGTCCGGATTACCGACCTGCGAATTTAGGTAATCTTCTTTTTCCACCATATACTCCAAGATGCCTTGGGTGTAGGCAAACTGCAGATCTGTATCGATGTTCATCTTGATGACGCCATAATCAATCGCCTCACGGATTTCCTCTTGGCTGGAGCCTGAACCGCCGTGGAACACAAAGTTGACAGGCTTTTCCGCCGTACCGAATTTCTCCTGAACATATTTCTGAGAGTTGAGAAGAATCTCGGGTGTCAGCTTAACGTTGCCCGGTTTGTACACACCGTGAACGTTACCGAAAGCAGCGGCAATTGTAAAGTTATCGGAGATTTGCTTCAGCTTTTCATACGTGTAGGCCACATCTTCCGGCTGGGTGTACAGTTTGGAGTTATCCACATTGGTGTTGTCCACGCCGTCTTCCTCGCCACCGGTAATGCCGATTTCCACTTCCAGCGTAATGCCCATCTTGTTCAATTGCTCGAAGTATTTAACCGACGTGGCTATGTTTTCTTCCAAAGGTTCCTCAGACAGATCCAGCATGTGAGAAGAATATAATGGCTTTCCGTGCGCTTTGTAGTATTCTTCGTTCGCCTTCAACAGACCCTCGAACCAAGGCAACAGTTTTCTTGCGCAGTGGTCTGTGTGCAAGATCACCGTAGCACCGTAAGCCTTGGCAAGCGTATGGATGTGCTTGGCACCGGCCACCGCACCCAATACGGCCGCCTCTTGGTTGTCAAGCTTGAGGCCTTTTCCGGCGTTGAATGCCGCACCACCGTTAGAGAATTGGATGATTACGGGAGCGTTCATCTTGGCTGCCGTTTCCATGGTTGCGTTGATATTGCTGGAGCCGATAACATTGACGGCCGGAAGCGCAAACTTGTTCTCCTTGGCGTACTGGAAAATATCGGTCACCAAACTGCCTGTGGCTACTCCTGCCGGGAATTTTCTGCTCATTTCTTTCTTTTTTAGGTTTACTTTTTCGTTAGATTTTATAGCCGTAAAGGTATAAATTTTCATGCTAATTTCTTTTGTCGCGGCCCCAGAGCAATTTCTGACGGATGGTCTCGAAGAAGCTGATATCGGCCGGCTGAACAAGCAGAAGACTGAAAGGCGCCTTTTCTATCAGCAGCTCGTCTTCCGTATTCATATGGTAAAGACGAGAATCCAAAGAAAGGCTGTACTGCGGCACGCGGCTTTGTACCTTCAGCCGTATCCTCACATCCTCTTTTACGATAAGGGGACGAACATTCAAGTTATGCGGGGCAATGGGCGTCAGACAGAGATTATCGCTCGTGGGCGCAATGATGGGCCCGCCGCAGCTTAGCGAATAAGCCGTAGAACCGGTGGGCGTGGAGACGATTACGCCATCCGCCCAGAAAACAGTGAGAAATTCATCATCGATATAAGAATCGATGGTAATCATC
>RDDY01000132.1 GCA_003852805.1 Chryseobacterium sp. | reverse complement strand
CCCGCGCTGGCAAAATACAATTACGGCATCGTTCACTTCAATTCTTATGATTTCCGCGGGATAGACAATGCTCTCATCTACCAGAAAGGAAGATTTGTGGTTACCGACGCATGGAAGAAAGAGTTGAAAATATTCAACCAGAACGGCAAACGAGAGTATACCCGTGATCTCTTGGTGGTGACCGGGAGATTGGACGGCGACAAAGTGGCGTTCTTCGTCAACCACTGGCCGTCACGTCGGGGCGGAGAAGCGATCTCTTTACCGAAAAGAAACGCCGCCGCAGCCCTGCTGAAGCAACAGATGGACAGCGTACGCGCGCTGGACAGCAGCTACCGATTGATCGCCATGGGCGACTTTAACGATGATCCTATAAGCCCGAGTTTTCGGAATTACGTGAAAGCCGTCGGAGACCCCGCACAGCTCAGCGAAACCATGCCTTACTATAACCCGATGTATAAAATGTACAAAAGCGGCGTGGCCTCGTTGGCCTACCAAGATGCTCCGAACCTTTTTGATCAGATGATCCTTTCGGCCAACCTCATCAACCAAGGAAAAGCACCGAGCGAGCGCTACACAATGCTGGCAACTGAGGTGTACGCACCGGCGTATCTTATCAATAAAGACGGAAACTTCAAGGGTTATCCGTTCCGATCTTGGAGCGGCGACACTTGGACGGGCGGTTATAGTGACCACTTCCCTGTCTTCACCGTATTGCAAAAAGCTGCGGGAGGAACCGATTAAGCTTAGTTGTCGACAATAAAAAATCGGCTCGGAGAAAATTTCTCCGAGCCGATTTTTGTTTGATAATCGTTCAGCAATTATTTGCTGTTGTAACGCTCTTCTACTTTATCCCAGTTGATCACATCAAAGAAAGCGCTAACGTAGTCCGGACGCTTGTTCTGATATTTCAGATAGTAAGCGTGCTCCCAAACATCGACTCCCAAGATCGGGAAACCCTCGCAGCCGGCATCGGGCATTAGCGGATTGTCTTGGTTGGCGGTAGAACACACGGCCACAGAGCCGTCCTCTTTTTTCACGAGCCAGCCCCAGCCTGAACCGAAACGCGTCTTGGCCGCCTCACTCAGATCGGTTTTGAATTTCTCGTATCCGCCGTAGTTTTCAATAGCTTCCTTCACCTTTCCGACAGGTTCTTTGGAACCGCCCGGCGTAAGGATTTCCCAGAACATAGTATGGTTGTAGTGGCCGCCGCCGTTGTTGCGCACAGCCGGCTTGCCCGATCCTGTTTTGCAAACCTCTTCGATGCTTTTACCTTCCAAATCGGTTCCTTCGATGGCCTTATTCAGATTGTCCACATACGCTTGGTGGTGCTTGTCGTGGTGAATTTCCATAGTCTTTGCGTCGATAGACGGCTCCAGTGCGTCGAACGCATATCCCAGTTCGGGTAATGTGAATGCCATAATAGTTGATTTTTTGTTAATATTTCAAATTTACCAAAAATTCGAGCCAAAATCAAGCCGCACACCTACTTTATAAAAAGCTTAACAAAAACAGCCGCTCTTGAAAGGACGGCTATTGGGGATCTTATAATCCAAACTCTTTGCGGACGTCTTCCACTCTGTCCAATTTCTCCCAAGTGAAGAACTCAAGATCTTTGACGATGATTTCCTCACCGCGGGCATTTTTAAAAGTCTTGTCGGCGGTGTAGGGTTCGCGTCCCATGTGTCCGTAGGCTGCGGTTTCGCGGTAAATGGGATTCCGCAGTTTCAGGTTCTGCTCTATGGCATACGGGCGCAGATCAAACAGCTTATTAACCTTTTCCGCAATCTCGCCGTCGTGCAGATCCACCTTTGCCGTTCCGTAAGTGTTCACATAGACTCCGCAAGGCTCTGCCACACCGATGGCATAAGAAACCTGCACGAGCAGTTCGTCCGCCACGCCGGCGGCCACCAAGTTCTTTGCAATATGCCGCGCCGCATAAGCCGCAGAACGGTCAACCTTTGACGGATCTTTCCCCGAAAATGCACCGCCGCCGTGAGCGCCTTTGCCACCGTAGGTATCTACAATGATTTTACGACCCGTAAGGCCCGCGTCGCCGTGCGGGCCGCCAATCACAAATTTGCCCGTAGGATTTATGTGGTAGATGATATCGTCTGTGAACAGTTTTTGAATCTCGGGACTCTGCTTGGCTTTCACCAGCGGAATGAGTATTTCTTTGATGTCTTTGGTGATGCGCTCCTGCATTTCTTCATCGGTGCCGAAAGGATCGTGTTGTGTGGAAATCACAATGGAATCAATACGGATGGGCTTGTGATCGTCAGAATATTCTATGGTCACTTGGCTCTTCGCGTCAGGACGCAGATAACCGATCTTATCTCCCGCTCTGCGCAGTGCGGACAATTCACGAAGCAGAGAATGCGCCAAGTCCAGCGCCAACGGCATATAATTGTCGGTCTCGTTCGTGGCATACCCGAACATCATTCCTTGGTCGCCCGCACCTTGCGCGTTTGCTTTTGCTTCAAAATCTTCTGATTGAACTGCGCGATCGACGCCTTGATTGATATCGGCTGACTGTTCATGAATGGCCGAAAGCACGCCGCACGAATTGCCGTCGAACATATATTCGCCCTTGGTGTAGCCGATGCTATTGATCACCTCGCGCGCGATGCTCTGGACATCGAGATACGCGGTGGACTTTACCTCGCCGGCCAACACCACCTGGCCCGTGGTTACCAAGGTTTCGCATGCCACCTTGGCGTCAGGGTCTTGGGCCAAAAAGTTGTCGATAAGTGCATCTGAGATTTGGTCGGCTACTTTATCCGGATGTCCTTCTGAAACAGATTCGGACGTAAATAAATATGACATAATACTTTAATTTAAATAAAGAATCATGCACTGATTGCAGCCGAGAACACGTTTTAGCATTTTTTAACGAGGTTGCAATCAGTACAAATTTCTCCTCTTTTTTGATGGGACAAAGATAGTCAAAAAAATGTGAAGCCATGAAGCACTACTGAGCGCGGATCTCCACGAAGTCATCGGGATTGCGGTAATAGTTTAGTTGGCGCGATAACGAGCTGCTGATAGAAGCGGTCAACTCGTCCAAGAGGCGCTGCTTGTATGTAGGCT
>RDDY01000008.1 GCA_003852805.1 Chryseobacterium sp. | reverse complement strand
GCAAAACCTTTGTTATAGCCAGTAGCTATTATGCGATTATCTTTTTTATTCTTGTCTGTTCCTTTTTGTCGTCTTTTGCTGATAAAATGTCAAATAATACTTTTGTTCCAACTGTAATTTTTGATATAGAATGATAGTTTGGATTTACCGAAAAATAATGCTCATTTCCGTTGCATTTTATGAAGCCAACTTTTCCACGTTCGTTGTCGTGTAAAATTTTCACTATTTCGCCTTCAAGATTTTGATTTGTTTGTGAATTCTGATTATTAGAATTGTTTTGTGTTGGGGAATTCAACACTTCTATACTTTCTGCAATGTCTTTGCCTTCAAAATTTTTCATAGAATAAAACACAACATTTGCTCCTTTGAGATTGTCAATTGATTTTAGCTTTCTTACTAAATCTTTTTTCAAGAAATCTAAAACAGTACCATTTGAATCTTTGATTTTTCCGCCTTTACCGTTATGACGGATAGAAATTATTACGCCTTTTGTTTTTGTTTTATTTCCATATCTCTCATTCTGCCAAAAAGTATTTAATGTTCTGATTATTTCTTTTACAGGCTTAACATTCAGTCTATCCGTTTTGAAGTATGAAAAAAGTTTGTTGTATTCTAATTTATCATTCCATTGTTGTTCTTTTAATATTGATGCGATAAGTTCAGCAAGAATACTTGCTTCCGAAGCTCGATTTAATTTGAATAAAATTCGGGCTTGAAGCAAATACAAACCAATTAAAAAATGTGGTTCGTTACCATAAAAAGTTGCATCTACAGCATATTTCCAAGCCTTTTCAAAATTATCCTGCTCAAAATATACTTGTGAAATATCACGATACAAAAACCATTTGCCACTACCTGCTTTACTGCTTAATAACTCTTTAAATAGTTCTTCGCTCTTTTCTGAATTGCCAAGACCATCTTCTGATAAAGCAATTCTCATTTTAAACCATAAATCATTATCATAATGAAACTTTTGAATTGATTGAAGTGCAATTGAACACAGTTCTTTACAAGATTCAAATTCGTTTAGTTTCAATAATGCTTTTGTTTTGAGAGCAAAATATTTTTCAAGGTCAGACGATAATTCAACTTCGCCTCTTGTCTGTGTTTCTATGGATTGTGCTTTGTCAGATAACAAGTTATAATTTAACCCTGACAAAAAATTGTTTATTTTTTGAGCATTAAATAAATTTTCAGCGTGTGCATCACACAGTTTTAAAATTGAAATTGTTGTTGGACAAGGAAACTTGTCATCTTCCTTTAAATTCTTCTGTGGTGATAAATTTATGAGTGATAAAATGTGTTGTTCATTGTTTATTATTTCTGTTCGCTCTTTTCCTTTTACACACTTGTCAAAAACAAGCCAACCATACAATCCACCCACTTTTTCATCTTTATATTTTTCTACCAATTCTCTTGCCCAAAATATATCAAATGAATTAGAAATCCTCATTGCTTTAATTGAGTAAAAAGCGTCCCAATTATTAAATTGGTCGGGATATTGCTCATACATTGATTTATAAATCTTGACTGCTTCATTTGGATTAGATTCCAAATTGCTCTTAGCTTTAGAGTCAAGTTCTTGCTTTGTTTCAATCGGAGAATCCATTAAGTAATAATTTTTTTAAGTCAAAAACTAAATCTTCAGAAGATTTTTCCAAAATTTCAATTTTTGAGAAAAAACCTTTTGTGTGATTTTGTTCACTTGTGCCATACCAAACCCTAAAAGTTAAACTGTCTTTTTCACAAGTGGCACGAAAAATATCTTGATTATTATGGCTTTGCATAATTTTTAGTGCAATGTTTTCATTTTCACAGTTTTCAAACCAATTAGAATAAATTGTTTGTCTAAAATCTGACGGTAATTCGGGGTTATCATTTGTGATTGAACTAACGCTTTTCTTTTGAGTTAGACAATTTTCAATACATTGTTTTATGATGTTATCATCTGCACCATTAAGATTTTCAATACGAATATTACCAACTGCAAAATTATCTTTTGAACCCTTGTTGTCAATATTCAAAATCAGTTGCTGATTTTCCTTTTGAGGAATAGAATAAAATGCTTTTGTCAAATATTCAGAAAACCTTTTTGTGCTTTCAAGTAAATATCCATTTTGTTCCAAGAGTTTTGAAATTTCACAAATTGTACCAATCACATTTTTGTTTTCAAGTGATTCTACTTTATCAGTAAATCTTGTCTCAACTTCATAATTTTCAAAAATCAAAAATTCTTTCGATTTTGTAGAAATACCTTTTATTGAATTGTCTTCAAAAACACAATTCATAAAAGGATTTATTGTTTTAGGTGAAGTAATATTTACGATTTTACCAGCTGTTACACCACTGTACAACCACCGGAAATAACTATCGTTTGTAATTCCGTCATTTTCTTTGCGATGTCCTTTTATGATAACTTCGTTATAGGTAGAACCAATTGCTTTATGAACAATAATTGCCCAACCGTATTTTACAAATACTGCATTTACAAATGGGTCAGATTCTTTTATTTGAAAAAACAAAATTCTTGAATATTTCTTATAGTAAGTTGAAAGTAAATTCCTTGCATTTCTACTTGTTTCAACTTTTTCTTTCTTGTCTTTTGGTAAATTGTAGTTTTTTACAAGTGTATTTATCGCTTCTTTTTCTTCGTTTGAAAAGTCGTTAAATTGCTTGTCTTGTAATAATTGTTTATGTTCTGGACTATTTTCAAACTTTTGTTTTCTTTTCTCCTCGTTAATTTTTTCATTTACAAAAACTCTGAAAGCAATTTGTTCTTCTTTTGTCCAATCATCTTCACTATTAAAATAATTGTCCAAAATCCAAACTTCTGTTTCAGGTAAACCTGATAAACTCAAACATTTAACACGGATTTTTGTAAACGATAATATTATTGGATTTTGTGATTGACGAATTTTGATATATTCTTGTTTCGTTTCTTTTACATCAAGCACTGTGAAAAACATACCATTTACAATTCGTCTTGGAATTTGGAAACCACTATCATCTGGAATTGTCACATTATTGTTTACAATGAGCAAATCATTTGCGGACAAATTTTCTCCATTTTTCAAGCATTGTTTTTTAATCCA
>RDDY01000150.1 GCA_003852805.1 Chryseobacterium sp. | reverse complement strand
GCATATTGCTGAAGAATAGCTTCGGGGATGCCTCTCAACGCTTCCTTATCCGTGATATGCTTGAAGTAAGCATTGGTGGATGCCAACGCATTTTGGCCAAACTGCAATGATTTGAGCGACAGTTCACGGATAAGGAAGCGTTGAGAGGCATCCCCGAAGCTATTCTTCAGCAATATGCCGAGGAAGCTAAGGAGCGCGAATTGGATGGTTATGTCATCACCTTGCAATACCCGAGCTATCTGCCGGCGATGACCTATGCCGATAACCGCGAACTGCGCAAAGAACTGGCGTTGGCCAACGGTAAAAAATCTTTCGATAACGGCGAGCATGACAACCAACAACTCATCCGCGAAATTCTGGAACTGCGTCAAGAGAAAGCAAAACTGTTAGGCTATAAAAATTATGCTGAATATGTGCTGGAAGAGCGTATGGCAAAATCACCGGCTGCCGTTAAATCTTTCCTAGATGAACTTTTGGAAAAGGCTACACCTTTTGCCAAAAAAGAAATAGACGAACTGCGTGAACTGGCAAAGGCTGACGGCATCGAGCAGATGGAAAGCTACGACCATGCTTATTACGCCGAAAAACTGCGCAAGCAAAAATTTGATCTGAATGATGAGGAGCTGAAACCTTATTTCCGCTTGGAAAATGTGGAAGCAGCAGCGTTTGGTTTGGCTGGAAAACTCTACGGATTGACCTTTAGCGAACGCACCAATATACCGAAATACCATGAAGATGTTAAGGTTTATGAAGTGAAAGAAAACGGTGAGTACAAAGCGCTGCTTTATACCGATTACTTCCCGCGCAAAGGCAAACGCGCCGGTGCATGGATGACGAGCTATAAAAATCAGTTCAAGAGATATGGCGAGAACCATCGTCCGCACATCAGCATCGTCTGCAATTTTACAAAGCCGACTGCTGATACTCCGAGTCTTTTGACCTTTCAGGAAGTAACAACGTTGTTCCACGAGTTTGGCCACGCATTACACGGCATGTTGGCGGACACACAATATCCGAGTCTTTCGGGAACTTCGGTGAAATGGGACTTTGTGGAACTGCCGTCACAGTTTATGGAGAACTACTGCTACGAGCCGGAGTTTTTACAAACTTTTGCTCGCCATTATAAAACCGAAGAAGTACTACCGCAGGATAAAATGGAGAAAATTGCACAGAGCAAGAACTTCATGGAAGGCTATCAAACGCTGCGACAGTTGGGCTTCGGCATGCTGGATATGGCTTACCATACCACTACGGATAAAATCGCCGATGTAAAAACCTTCGAGACTGAGGAAACAAAAGCAACTCAGCTTTATCCATCCAACCCGGAGACTGCAGTCAGCCCAAGCTTTTCGCACATCTTTCAGGGCGGTTATTCGGCCGGTTACTATTCGTACAAATGGGCTGAGGTTCTGGACGCGGATGCTTTTCAATACTTCAAGGAAAACGGCATTTACAATGAAGAGATCGCTGCTAAATTTAAGAAACTGCTGTCGTCCGGCGGCACCAAAGATCCTATGGAACTCTACCGTGAATTCCGCGGCCGCGAGCCTAAGGTGGAAAGCCTTTTGCAACGGGCATTCGGTTAATGCGTTGAAATATTTGTGAACCATCAACTCTGCGAAAGTTTAAACTTTTGCAGGGTTTTGTTTTGCGAGTAACGAGAGCTTATAACCTTGTCAAGGTTTGGAACCTTGACAAGGCTTTTTCTCTGCGTACGGAAGTATTGTCTATGAGATCTCTCTCTTTACCATTAAGGTATTTAGGACATTAAGCAAAGGCTACGCTTCTGTGGGGCGTGCGCTTCGCCTTAATAATCTAAATTTTCTAAATGGTTTTATCCGATTTTGAACCGGTAACTTGAGAAGCTCCGCTCAAACTTTGACAAAGTGCTGTTCTACGACGATTAAGATTAAGCCGAAAAGAAAACGGCACCTCAACATAGCCCGGATGGTAGCGGCATCCTTTTCCGCAGCACAGCGGAGGAAAAGATACAGCGGACAGCCGGACCTAAAGTAAAAGAAAATAAAGCGTGACGCTCCTAATTCTTCGCAGCACGCGCGCGCGCCAGCATCGGGATGGAAATCAGACCCATGACAAGCATGATGACCAACTGCATGGTGTGCGAAATGAAAGCGTAGGAAAGACCCGCCTCGGCGCCGGCTTCAGCACTCTTGCCTACCGAGACAAACAATGCCGCAATGCCGAGTTTCAGCGCGAAATGGAACGCGCCCACCCCGCCCGACGCTGGAACAATCATCCCCAAGGTACCAATAACAATGATGTAGAAACCGTCGGCCGGACCGAAGTCCGCCGTCTCGGGCAACGAGAAACAAATAAGGTAAGCCGCAAAGTAATAACAAACCCAGATGGCAACCGTATAAAGCAGAAACTTTGTTTTGTCCTTCAACTTGAAAATAGTGCGGAGACCATCCAGAATTCCACGGCCGAATTGTAGAACCTTGGCGTAGATAGACAGTTTTTGGAGCCGTTTCCGAAAAGCAAAAAACAAAACCACGATGGCAACTACAACGGCCGGTAATATCCAATATTTATTGTTGGAACCGGCATTTGTAGTTTCCGATTTTTGACCGCCTGCCGCGGTAAAAAACGCCTGCAAAGCTTCGTACTTGAAAACTGCCGTCAGCAGTAAAAAACCGAGCATGCAGATGAGATCAATGGCGCGCTCAAGGATGATGGTGCCGAAGGATTTGTCCACAGGCACTTTTTCTACGCCATAAAGTGCGGTAGAACGCGCCACCTCGCCGCTGCGCGGAATGGTAAGATTCATTAGGTAACCGAACGAGAGCGACCAGAGCGAACTGCTGTTGGAAATACGGTAACCCATCGGCTCCAACAACAGATTCCAGCGAACGGCGCGGAACCAATAGGCGAGCAGACCAAAAACGGTAGAAGGGAGAACCCAGATATAGTCGGCGCGCGATAAAGAATGGCTGATCTGTTTAAAATCGAGACCGCGGAGCGCCAGCCACATAAAAAAAACAGCAAAAACGATGGAGATAACCACCGTCAATAATGTTTTACGCGCTGTACCGGCCTTTTTTCCCGCCATTAGGTCAGCAAATTGGTGTTCTCATT
>RDDY01000203.1 GCA_003852805.1 Chryseobacterium sp. | reverse complement strand
TCTTTTCGAGCAGTTTAATGTGATGATGGCCGTATCGATTGTAGGCGGAATTCTTATTGCTTTTCCGTACATCGTGTGGGAACTATGGCGGTTTATTTCGCCGGCGTTGCGGCCCGAAGAGCGCAAGAATTCTGTATTCATCATCAACAGTACTTGGGTAATGTTTGTCATGGGCGCATTGAGCGGCTATTTCTTGGTGATGCCTTTTGTCATCAACTTCGGTTATTTTTTCAATATCTCGGATATGATTCGGGTCGATATCGATTTGGCCAGCTATATCACCATTCTGCTTCAGATTGTGTTAGGTATGGCAGTCATCTTTTTATTCCCGATTGTTGTTTACATTCTGACATCCATCGGTATTCTGACGCCGAAGTTTTTGAGAACCTATCGTCGTCATGCCATTGTCGTCATCATGGTTATTGCAGCCATCATCACGCCTGCCGATGTATTGAGCATGTTGGCGGCGGCGCTGCCGTTGGTGGTGCTTTACGAAATCTGCATTGTCATGTCCCAAATTATGTACCGCCGAAAGCTGCGCGACCAAGCGGGGCTTGTCAAACAAGATCACAAATAAACCGTTATGAAAAAAATCGTCCTCTCCCTGTCTCTCCTCGCGGCATTCTCTGCGCACGCTCAGCATTTCACCGAGAAGGATACGTTGACAGGCTCAGATACGCGCTTCCGGAACTTCTGGGACGTCAAGAAATACGACTTTGTCTTGGAGCCGAACGCCGGGGATAAAAGCGTGAAAGGCAGCAACCGCATCAGCTTTGCGGTTACCCGAGATGTGGTAAACCCTACCTTCCAAATCGACCTTCAGCAGCCGATGAAGATTACCGATATCATGTGCGATTTTGAAATCGTGGATCGAAAAGTTGACGGCGATTTTGTATTCCTTGAAACCAAAGGAAACTTCCGTAAGGGCGAAGAATACTTTATGGAGATCGACTTTGCAGGACCACCAAAAGTCGCGAAGAATGCGCCTTGGGATGGCGGTTGGATTTTTACCACCGACAAAAACGGCAAGGCGTGGATGTCTACCGCGACAGAGGGAATCGGTGCCAGCGTATCGTTACCGCTAAAAGATTACTGGGGTGACGAACCCGATGACGGAATGACAATGAAACTGATCACTCCGCAAGAATTACGCGGCGTATCCAACGGCCGCAAAGTTTCGGAAGAAATCATAAACGGCAAGCGCGTTACCGAGTGGTCGGTCGTGAGCCCAATCAACGCGTACAGCATTACGCCGTACGTCGGTGATTATGTTCATTTTTCGGACACTTTTGACGGCGAGGGTGGCAAACTGTCTCTCGACTATTATGTACTGAGCTACAACTTGGATAAAGCGAAAAAGCAATTTGCGCAAGTAAAGCCGATGCTGAGAGCATTTGAACACTGGTTTGGTCCGTATCCTTTCTACAAAGACGGTTTCAAACTGGTGGAATCACCGTACTTGGGAATGGAGCACCAGAGCGCTGTGGCGTATGGCAACCGCTACGAAAACGGTTACCTGGGCCGTGACCTCTCAGGCACGGGCGTGGGCCTGAAGTGGGACTTTATCATTATTCACGAATCGGGGCACGAATGGTTCGCCAACAACATTACCGCCAAAGACCAAGCGGATATGTGGATTCATGAGAGCTTTACCAACTATTCCGAAACGCTTTTCACCGAATACAATTTCGGAAAAGAGGATGCCCAAAAATACATCATCGGTCTAAGAAAGAACATCCTGAACGATCGCCCCATCGTGGGGCAATATGGAGTGCGCGACAGCGGCAGCGGTGACAAATACTACAAGGGAGCAAACATGCTGCACACCATTCGCCAAGTGATCAATAACGACGAGAAGTTCCGTGAAATACTGCGCGGCCTTAACCGAGATTTCTACCACCAAACAGTGACGGGGAAGCAGGTGGAGGATTATATGAGCCAAAAAGCAGGAATGGACTTGTCGAAGATATTCGACCAATATCTGCGCACCGTTAAAATCCCGAAACTGGAATACAGACAGGACGGCAAAACCTTGCAATACCGCTGGACAAATGTGATACCGGGTTTCGATATGCCGATCCGCACGAAAGACGGAACAGCCCTCAAACCCACAGAACAGTGGCAAAAAGTAAAACTGAAGTCAAAAGCGCCAGTGCAGTGGGATGAGAATTTTTACGTGGATTTTGCGCGGGGATAGGTAGTTGCTGACTGCGGGTTAAGCATTCTATTTTAACCACAAAGGACATAGAGGTTGCACGGAGGGCACGAGGGTCCTTACTCTGTTTAGATTCCTGCGGAATGACAAGAAGGCGCTGTCTAAACCACAACAGACACAAAAGCTTTTGACACGTAAGTCACTTTAGAGTCCTGATGTGACGTTGTCAAAGTGCACAAAAGTTTAAAAGTCTATCGACTTTTTTATAAGTACGCAGAGAGAAAGCGCTACCTTTTGTCACTCTGAAAGAGTCTAAGCTACAACAGAGGTGACTTCTTTTCAACTGCCGTTGAATTCCTGCGGTATGCTTTAACCACAGAGGACGCAGAGGTTGCACGGAGGGCACGAGGGGCCTCGCCCCGCCACTCTCCGGAGGAAAGGGAGTCTTGTTGTGTTTACTTGTTTGATGTCGGCGGTAAGGTTAACTGTTGAGATTCTCCGAGAATGACAAAGCAGAACCCAATGCAATAAATTCTGTGATCTGTTATCTGTTATCTTTTGAAAAATAATTCAGAAAGATAGTGTTGTACATGGTTGAAAGGTTGTTTTTGTCGACGGGCGATTTTTCGATGGTCAAAAAGTTATAGAAGATGACGGAGCTTTTTTGGGCGTCCACAATCATGGCGTACAGCGTTGTGTTTGCCTTATACGGAACAGGAGTATAGACGCCCATAGTCAGTATGCCGACACCGATGCCTTTGGCTATCTGTTTTCCGTAATTTCCTTTTTTCCTACCAAAGCCTGTGTCTACCAGACACAACGCAAACCGCTGATCGTGACTCTTGATGATGGAGTCCATCAGCGGTGTGGACTTTACCTTGTCGATCTTGTTTGTCCTGTTCACCTCGCCCATGAGAGCGATAATATCTTCTATAACTTTTT
>RDDY01000338.1 GCA_003852805.1 Chryseobacterium sp. | reverse complement strand
CCACCTCCATCCCCCCACCCCCCCCCCCCCCCACCACCCCCCTCCCCCTCCCCCCCCCTTTTTTTTTTTTAATGATACGGAGATCACCGAGATCTACACTTTGGTCAATAATATGACGAATACGCAGTATACCGAGACGAACCTTGTTCCTATGCCGGGCAGATGGTTCCATGTAGGTTTTACATTCCGTGGAAAATCCTAAATTGCAACGAATTGTTGCGACGATGAAAAAAACCTTTTTATTGTTGACCGCGTTGTTTTCGGCGCTGTCTTCCGGACAGAAAAAAGAGCACATTTCTAGTTTAAATCTGGTAAATGTCAACTACCGTTTTACGACGGGTTGGTTTGTATTGGCGGAAGCACAGACGCGTTCCATCGAAGATTTCTCCACCGTTGATTATTACGAGATCAAAGGAGGCGTGGGACGACGCTTCGGTGCGCATCAACCTTTCATCGGCATCGGCCGCTACGGTACTTACAAGAAAGACCGTATCTCTCAGGAAGAATTGCGGTTGTGGGCGCAATACACTTACGGTCACAGTGTCGACAGAGTAAAGCTGGATCATCGTCTGCGCGCCGAACAGAGGTTTTTCCATCATTCGCAAACCGGTGAAAATACGACCGATCAACGCTACCGTTACCGCCTGACGGCAACAGTATCGATCAATTCCGTTAAGGTAGAACCGGGAACGATTTTCGGCAGCATGTCCAATGAAGTCTTCTTTGCGCCGGGCGCTCCGGCTTTCCGCAGAAATCGAGTGTTGGGTGCCGTAGGATATCAGTTCAACAAGAATGTGAACGCGACTACGGGTTATCTTTGGCAGCGGGATTTCTCCGACGCCGGCAACCGCAATTTGCATTTTCTGTACTTGGCCGTCGGTATAACCATAGACCAAGGTCCATCGGCAACAGCGGCGCAAACTGTGGAAAAGCTCTAAAAGGACGCCTGCACTGTCGTTTTATTTTGTTAAATGATTATCTTTGTTTCTGAAATAATTATTTTTTTATGAAATTTATTGTTGCCAGCGGCGAGCTGCAGAGAGCTTTGCAGACTGTGAGCGGTGTAATATCCACGTCACAGTCCAGACCCATTCTCGAAAATTTTCTTTTTGATCTGCAAGCCGATATACTGAAAATCACCGCTTCTGACGGCGAAACGACGCTGATAACGTCTTTGCCCGTACGGTCGGAAGACAGCGGGAAAATGGCAGTGCCGGCGAAGATGTTCATGGATGTGATCAAAACATTCGGCGACCAGCCGTTGACATTCATCGAAAAAGAGGCAGAGAACGGAATGGGCAGTCTGCTGGAAATCTTGGACGAAAAAGATAATTATTTTGTGGCGCTGGATAACGCCGAAGATTACCCCGAACTTCCCGAATTTGATGCTGCGCGCAGTGTGTCGGTTCCATCGGGCATTTTGTCGGATGCGCTCTCGCATACGCTGTTCGCTACCAGCAATGATTCTCTGCGCCCGGTGATGACGGGTGTATTGTTCCAATTCACGCCGGACGAAGTTAATTTTGTTTCCACAGATTCGCACCGTTTGGTGGTTTACACGCGCAAAGATGTAAAGAATGAGGAAGCCATAGAATTCATTATGCCGAAGAAGCCTTTGGCAATTATCCGCAATATTCTGAACAATACGGACGATGCGGTATTGATAGAGTTCAATGACAATATGGCGAAATTCTCGTTCGGAGAGCACATTTGGATTTGTCGTTTGATCGATGGCAAGTATCCGAATTACAGTGCGGTTATTCCGAAAGAAAATCCGAACGTATTGACCATCAACCGTAATTTGTTGCTCAGTTCCATCCGCCGTGCATCCATTTTCTCGAACAAATCCACCAATCAAGTGAGATTCAAATTATCAGGGAACCTGCTGCATTTGCATGCCGAGGATACGGAGTACGCCAACAAAGCGGATATGCAGATTCCGTGTGATTACAGCGGCGAGGACATCAATATCGGTTTCAGCTCCAAATTCCTGACCGAGATGCTATCGGTTCTGGGCGCGGATGACGTTACCCTGAAGATGTCGCAGCCCAATCGCCCGGGCATTTTGGAACCTGTAGACGGCTTGGAAGAAGACGAGCACATCCTGATGCTTTCGATGCCTGTGATTGGATTATAACCTTATCGAAATATATTGAACTTCTGCGTCGGGCCGATCTGAATCTCAGCCGATGCCGAAGTTTTTTAATTTATAAATTAGACCATGAAGATAGCTGATAAATGGCTACGTGAATTTATCAAAACCGACCTTACCACCGAAGCAGTAGCCGAGATCTTAACCGATATCGGCCTTGAGGTGGAAGGCGTGGAGAAATACGAATCTGTAAAAGGCGGACTGAAAGGAGTGGTTATCGGCAAGGTTTTGACTTGCGAACAACACCCGAACGCAGACCGCTTAAAAACAACAACGGTAGATGCCGGCATAGGCGAGCCTTTGCATATCGTCTGCGGTGCACCGAATGTTGCCGCCGGGCAAACGGTAGCCGTTGCCACGGTGGGCACCGAGATATTTCTGAAAGACGGCGATTCCTTCACCATAAAAAAATCGAAAATCCGTGGTGAGGTAAGCGAAGGGATGCTGTGCGCCGAGGACGAACTGGGCTTGGGCGAAAGCCACGACGGCATTATGGTGTTGCCCGACGATTACAAAATCGGAAAGCCATTGGCAGAGTATTTGTCGATCAGCGAAGACGAGGTTTATGAAATAGGTCTGACGCCAAACCGAACCGATGCCATGTCGCATTACGGCGTTGCCCGAGATCTGTTCGCAAGTCTGCACATTTCAGGAGAGCAAGCCGAACTTCTAAAGCTTGAAAAACCGGTTGTAGAATCTACTTCAAGCCATGATTTCAGTGTAACGGTAGAGGACGAAAGACTGATACCGCGCTATATGGGCGCCATTATAGAAGGCGTCAAAGTCGGACCTTCGCCCGAATGGTTGCAACACAAATTGCAATCCATCGGCCTTTCGCCGATCAATAATGTGGTGGACATCACCAACTTCATTCTCCATTCGTACGGTCAGCCGCTGCATGCTTTCGATGCCGATAAAATCAGCGGGAACAGAGTAGTGGTAGGAACCGTAG
>RDDY01000055.1 GCA_003852805.1 Chryseobacterium sp. | reverse complement strand
CAATACGTACACAGCGAAGACTACAGGCAAGTACAGCGTAAGAGTGAAGAGTAATTTTATTGACGGCTGCGAAGAGGTTTCCGACTCCGTCGAAGTAGAAACCGAAAGCAATCTGCCGCCGGCCGTTGATTTGGATAAACACTATTGTTCGACAAACGGTGAAGAAAGTAAAACCATCAATTTATTTGAAATATATCCTAAAGGTGAACGTTACAGTGTTGAGTTTTATGAGGGCGGCACAAAAATTACGGATCCCGAAAACTTTGTCATTCAAGCAAATTCCGAAAGACATTTGGTACTGCAAGCAAAAACGACCGCAGGGCCGAAATGTTCTGTTGAGAAAGAATTCACCATAAAATTCTCTTCATTGCCGCCAGAAAAACATTTGAAGAAACAATTCTGCTTGGGCAGTGATGCTATTGATGCAAAGGATTATCTTGATGAATTGGCACAGCCTTTTGACAAAAACTTGTTTACTGTTGAATACTCCGGCGATGGCACAAATTACACATCCGGCAGTGTTTTTAGTCTGGCAGAAACAGCCAAGATATTCATAAAGTTTTCTGTAGCCGGCGCTGATTGCAAGACGGTTTCCACCATCGATTTCAACTCTTATCCGGAAGTGATCGCCAACAATATCACCGACCAACTGCCCGCACAGTGTAAAGCTGCCGAAAATATTTTTGACTTGACCAAACTGATACCGCAGATCAATCTGTCGCAAGATGTAACGGTGACTTTCCATAGAACAGAGGCCGATGCAAGAGCAGGCATCAAAGCGGTTTCAAACAACTATTCCGCACCCTTGGGCATAACAACGTTGTATGCTCGTGTAAAATCCAAAGGCGCGGGCGGTTGCGTGGCTCAAAATTTCCCGGAGGTAAAGCTTACAGTCTATCCGAAGCCACAGTTGCTGAAGAATGAAATTGAAATAAAAAATTGCCCCGGGAATCGCATCTATGATTTGAATACCGATGTCAAAACTCTCGTAAATCCGGAGCATTTAACCGAAGTAAAATACTACGGAGGGAACGGTCAAGAACTAACCGAAGACCAAATCGCCGCATACAATGCCGAAGCTTTGGGCAACAATCCTTACATCAGATTAATTTACGATTCCAACTGTTTCGATACTGTCACGTTTTCCTTAGAAAACTATACCGAGCCAAGTGCTGCGGTTTCTCTGACCGCATGCGCAGGTGCGGACGGTTTTGCAGTTTTCGATTTGACAAAGGAGCAATTTGGCGTTAGCGGTGCCAATTATGAATATTTCAAAGACCCGGACTATAAAAACCGAATTACAAATCCGCAGGCGTACAGCGCCGGCACAAGTACGGTGTTCGTGCGGATCATCCAAGGTGGCAATTGTATTGCGCCCCGAGAACTACATTTGGTCGTTAATCAGCCTCCGAAACCGAGAAATCCTATCGACAATAAATATTTCATCTGTTACGGCGAAACCCTCACGGTAGACGCAACCTCTGACGAACCGGATGTGGCTTATTCTTGGTCTAACGGTGCAAAAACACCGACGGCGACTTTCGACAGTCCGGGCGAGTACAGCGTAACGCTTACAGGTGTCAACGGCTGTGCGGTGACTTACCGTTTTACGGTTTCGGATGAAAATCAGCCTTATATCGATAAAATCAATGTAAACAATAATCAAATCGAAGTAGTTGCCACAGGAGGCTTGCCGCCGTATCAATATAACTTTAACGGCGAAGGCTGGCAGGCGAGCAATCTTTATACAAATCCGAGCAATAAAGAAGTAACTATTCAGGTGCGCTCTGACAACGGGTGTGCGGCAGCGCCCAAAACTTTCTATGTGATCTCAACCATACCCAATGTCATCACGCCCAACGGCGACGGCTACAACGACACGTGGACAATTCCGAACCTGAAGGAAATGAACAATGTGTCGATTGTCATAGTCGATCGCTACGGTAAAAAAGTCTTTGAGAGTCGCGACAAAAATAAACTGGAATGGAACGGCATGGACGCCGGCAGGCCTTTGCCAACCGCTTCTTACTGGTATGTGGTGAAATGGGAAGATCCGTACACGGGCCAGAGCGTAGTGCGGCAAGGATCGATACTTTTGAAAAACAGTGATTGATAACGAGACTGCCCGGCAAAGCCGGGCAGTCTCGTTTATGCATCTGCGCTAATCTACTTTCAAGAATTTTCCGTCTCGGCTGAATTCCAGTTTTGTGCCGTCGCTCAACTTGACTTTCTGCTTGTTGATTTTAAGCTCCCATTCAATAATGTTGCGGCCCGAATAGTTGGCGGCCACATAGCGCCGAAGCTCAACGGGTACTACTTGGTCGGGCAATTTAGATTTGCTCTCAATCTCCATTACTTTGCCGCGTGGCGTAAATTCCAGTTTCGTTCCGTCGCTCAGTTTTACCTTATGCTTGGTGCTCTTGGTTTCCAACTCTGTTGCATACAGTCCGCGGAAATTACTGTTGATGTATTGCCGGATCGAGGCGGGAACGGCACGCTCGGGTACGCGTGCAGAACCTTCGATTTCTTTTAATCTTCCACGCGCGTCAAATTCCAGTTCTGCGCCGTTGCTCAGTTTCACTTTGTATTTGCCTTTGTCGGGTTTCAGCTTGCTTTCCACTTTGGTTATGGTGGTGCCGGGGTAGTGCTGTTTAATGAACACCCGTGCATTCTGCGGCAAGGCATCGGCCGTCTGTGCAGAGGCCATGGTTGTTATAAGCAATAAGCCGGCGGCTAAGATGATCTTTTTCATAACGGTATTTTTTTATGTCGACGAGCATAAACCGTACCGTTTTTCTTGAGGCGCTTTTACGGATGCACAGGCGCCTTCATGTCGATAAAAACATTATTTTTACGCAGTTTTTGCCCCGATTGCAAAATATGCGTCCGCTTGGCGCGTTCGATTTTTAAAGATTATTATCCGCTGATGATGAATACCAGACAGATCCTGTTTTATGCCGCTTTGTTCGGAACGGCCACACCCGCATTTGCGCAGCAATCCGCTTTTTTCAGCAACCAAGAAGAGTATCGTGTCCGTTTGGCAGATGATCTTTATCGAAGCAAAATCTACCGCCCCGCGCAGTATGAATTTGCTCGACAATATTTCTACAACAACAGCCTGAAC
>RDDY01000196.1 GCA_003852805.1 Chryseobacterium sp. | reverse complement strand
AGCAGTCGTAGATGTAGCTTTAGGGCTTACTCACGTCATCGAACCTTAAGAACCGTTTTTGACAACCTCTCAGACGAATGGACCAGAACTACAATAGACGAGAAAATAGATATCCTAAAGCAAGTTTTGGATACTGAGCTAATCAGCATGAGAGGTCTTCTGGAGAGTTACCGCTGGTACTATGAGGAAGAACTTACCAATAAGGCTTATGTAGTTGAAACCATCGATAACAGTCTAGGAGAACTGATTGAACATATGTTAAAGAAAAACAGATGAGGTCACTAAATTCTTACCGGGAGTTGATCGCACATATGCCGGTCATGGAACAATCTTTTACCACCAAGTTGTCAACATGGGAAAAGAAGCTGGAACAGAGAGAGCTGGATTCATTATTTGGCGGAAGGGAAGAGCGCACTATCTCGAGATCTGATATTCTAAGCAAGAACTTCTTACCTGAATTTATCCATCTGGTTATACTCTGGGGTTATCCACGGGGAATGAGAGGTCAAAGCAATGACCAGAAGATCTTCAGTAATATTGATGCGATTGGTCAAATTATAAACTATCCGGACAGAAAAAATCTTAACGAGCAAGATCTGCAGGACAATTTTACTCGTTTATCACAGATTTCAGGTCTAGGGATTTCGACTATTTCGAAACTGCTGTATTTTCGTACACATGTCTACGATGGCTATCATGCCCTTATCCTTGATGAGAGATTAATACGGGTATTTCGAAACCAAATCTTCCAGGAATTCGCAGAACTGAAACATATTAGTAGAGCAAACGCACTCAGTAACTATATGCTTTATTTACGGACAATGCATATTGTAGCCAGTCAACTCCGTGTGCCGACTGAAAATCTCGAGATGTTCCTGTTTACATTTGGTAATAACCTTGGTGGGGAAGTTTCCCCACCAGGTCCCCACATCTATGATAACTGGTGATATTTGATGATTATAGATGATATTAGTAATTTATGTAATGTGCTGTGTGTTAGTTATTTATCATTCATAGGTGTTCACTAGGAGTCAAATGGTCGGAACCTCTCTCTCCGCAAGTTCAATCAAATCCTCTAAGACATAAGCTTTAGAGGGTTTTTTATTGGCTGGTAACCGAACTCTGCAAACGACATTAAATGAGTGCAGGTTCAAACAACAGAATGCCGAAATTCAAAAGCATTTGTGTCCATCGGGTTAAGACGGCGCCCTTTTCTCATGCCGAAGGCATCTCAGTAACTCTGACTGCAACACCTCGCATCGAACTTTAAACAAACGGTAAATTGCTGTTCATGATAGCCAATGCTTTCTGATGCCCCTGCCGGATTCTAGAATAACATAAAGCACTACTCCTTGTCATCCTATGTTTGCAGTATCATTAAATTAGTAGGATTAACAAAGGAAAAGGAGGGTAAAGGTTGAAGCTATAAATTGTCATTTGTCTTAAAGACCGTTCGGAATGCTAGCTGCTTTACCCTTTCTACAAAACTTGAACAGATCATAAGGCATCAAAGCCTGTATTAAGAATAGATAAGCTTTGTAGTTTCTTTTCCTCTAAACAAATGGGTATGTGTAAATTTATAGGAATTGACATTTCCAAGCAAACTTTTGATGTATGCTTTTTAAGGGAAGAGAAGTGGGAGCACAGAGTATTTGAAAATAGACTCTCCGGTTTTAAAAAGCCGGTAAAACTCTTAGCTGCTGAGGATTGGGCTGTAATGGAAGCTTCGGGCAGTTATTATCTGCCGTTGGCCACTTATTTAAACAGTGTGGGAATAAGGGTAAGCGTTGTAAATCCACTGGTACTAAAGCGTTTCTGCCAAACCAATCTTTATAGGGCAAAAACCGACAAGAAAGACGCTCAAAGCATTGCCGAGTATGCTGAAAAGTATAAGCCCAAACTCTGGAATCCAGAGAGTGAAAACACTATAAAGCTTCGGCAGTATTATACCCGAACAGAGATGCTCACCAAGCAGATCCACCAAAGCCGTCGCCAACCGGAAGCTTTCATCGCCGGCGGTTTTACGGATAAGATGTTAGTTAAAGAAATTGAGCGAAGCATCAAGAATCTACAAAAAGAGCTCGATAAGCTAAACCTCGAAATGGATCGCCTGACAGCCGCCGAGTTCCCACAGACAATGGAGAATCTTCAAACCATACCCGGAGTGGGGAAGCGGACAGCCATGATGATGTGCCTGGTCACGGATGGCTTCCGCAAATTCGACAATTACAAACAGCTCATCGCGTATGTTGGTTTCAGTCCAAGGACTTACCGCAGCGGCACCAGTATAAGAGGAAAAGGACACATCTGCAAAATGGGAAAGTCGCAGTTAAGGAAACTACTCTACCTGTGCAGCCGGAGCGCTAAACGGTACAATAAAACCTGCATCGAGATGTACGATCGGTTAAAGCAAAAAGGAAAACCTGAGCGCGTGATTAAAATCGCTATCGCTAATAAGCTGATAAAGCAAATCTTCGCCATCGGCAAAAACAACCAAAAATATCAGCTAAATATCATCTGAGAAATTTGGAAATAAACACAGATCATTCCGTAGGAATCTAAGCAGCGCTTAGCAATCTTTTTCGTTGAACCAATAAACAAAAGAAACAAAGCTCCCTCTCCTTTGGAGACGGTCGGGGTGAGGACAGCTTCCTTAAGCTCTTTGCTACTGCCTGTGCCGAAGGAAGCACTCCTTCTTGTCATTCCGCAGGAATCTAAGCAGCATTTGAGAAGCAGTCATCTCGGAGTCGGGGTGAGGCCCCTTGTATCCTCCGTGCAATCTCTGTGTCCTCTGTGGTTAAAGCATACCGCAGGAAGCTCAACAGCGCTTGGATGGTTCCATGCTTGCAGTGTTATCAAAAGGTAAACGAAACAAAACTCACTCTGCTCCGGAAGAGTCGGGTTGAGGACAGTTTCTTTTGCCGGTATGATGCACCGCCTACAGCACCGATTGCTAAAAAGTACCCAAAAGCGACAAAAAGTGCACAAAAGTTTTGCTCTTCTTTTTGTGGATTGCACCGACCTCTACATTTGTGCTGTTCGAACACGTACGAGTATTAATGTTTCACCTGAAAAAAGAAAAGTTATGGTAAGATTCAAAGTGGTGGGCCGCGCCAATCCGTTGGACCGCAAT
>RDDY01000171.1 GCA_003852805.1 Chryseobacterium sp. | reverse complement strand
CGGGTTGGGAGGTACGATTTATTTCCATTTTATGATTTCCAGTTTTGTTCGACATAGCGTATATAGCTGTTCAGCTTTGCACCCAAGATGTTGTACTGCTTGATCAAATCTTGAAAGCGGACTGCATGCTCCGGATATAACCTCTGCAGCTTTTCCAGATGGTTGATCGTTTCGTCGTTGCTGCTGTGCGAGAATACCAAGAAACGTATGTATTCGGCCTTATAGCGCCTGCGTCCGTAGCCTTCTACAATATTTGTTACCACTGAATCGGCAGAGCGGCGCAACTGGCTGCCGAGTTCATACAATTCGTATCTCGGCAACACCAGTGACAAAGGATGTATGTCAAAGAACAGTTCCATCGCTATTTTATAGATGTCCAGATCTCTATAATTCATTCCTTATATTTCTCCAATCAACCGGTAATCTCACGGCAGCGTACCGCACCAAGCCTCACGCAATACGATGATCGTTTGCGCTTCCTTACCTGATCGCTCCGCACCAACACGCACCCCGCATCACAACATTATTTCCTCCAAAACGGCTTTTTCTTGGTGTCGCTATGATAATTGTATCCATAACCGTATTTGCCGCCGTAGCCGTAGCGCATTTCGCTGTGGCGCACGTCGTTCAGGACGAAAGCCATGCGCCGCACGCTGTCTTCTTGCGAGATGCCGGCCGCATAGGTGAGCAATTCTTTTTCGGAATAATCGGCGCGCATCACATACACCACGACGTCGGCAGAGTGCAATATATGGTGGGTATCGCTTACCATCATCAAAGGGGCAGAGTCTATGATAATATAATCGTAACGGGCGCGCAGTTCTGAAAGTAAGGCATCAAAACGCGAGTCCTCCAAAAGATCGCTCGGATTCGGCGGAATGCTTCCGCTGCGGATGGCATCCAGTTGCGGTGCAAGACCCGACGGGATAATCACATCCTCTAAAGTAATGCCGGGATCGGCCAAATAGTCGGCCAGACCCGTATGGGGTGTGGAGATGTAGCGTTCCAGCTGCGGATTGCGCAAATCTGCCCCGATGATCACCACCTTTTTGGTGGCGGCCAGCGTGATGGCTGTGTTCACCGAAACAGTGGTCTTTCCCTCTCCTTTAACCGAGGAAGAGAAGATGATGACCGGTGCCGTTCCTTTCAGTTTATTCAAAATAAACTTCAGGTTCGTTGTAAGGATGCGATACGCCTCTGCATAGACCGAAAGATCGTTTTGGCCTACAAGGTCCGAAGCATCTTTTTCCACCGTAGGTACCTCTGTCAAAACAGGCAGATCGGGTAAGGTTTCGGTGATATCCTTTTTGCTGTGAACCTTGGTATCGAGCGCAAAAACAGCAAAGAACACGAGGAAAGGCAGCAGCAAGCCTGCGGCCGCCGCGCCTCCGTAAACGGTTTTGCTTTTCGGTGCCACCACGCCGGCGGTGTAGGCCGGATTGACCACGCGGGCGCGTGGGGTGGTCACAGCCAAGGAGATGGAGGTCTCTTCGCGTTTTTGCAACAAGTAGAGGTATAATGCCTCTTTGATGTTTTGCTGGCGGTCTATGCTGCGGAACATGCGCTCCTGCTCCGGAAAGCGGCTGACGCCCTCCTGCGACTCGCTGACGCGGCTTTGCAGTTGTGCAAGATTGTCGCGCAACGTGGCACGGGTACGCATCAAATTGTCCTTGATCAGGCTGCGGGTTGCAGCAATGTCACGGTCCAACTGCTGTACCGCGGGGTTGGCGCTTGTTGCCTGCCGCAGCGTGCGGTTGCGCTGGAGCACCAACTGGTTGTATTCGGAAATCAATTGATCGCCGGCTCCGGGCACGCCCATGTTAGACGGCAACAGCTGTTCATTGTTGGCGGAGTTGGCCAACTTTAAAATCGAATTGACCATTTCCAGCTGCACGCTGACATCCATAATCTGTCGGGTGGCCTCATTGGCGTTCTGCACGGAGAGCTGCGCCTGGGTTTCGAGATCGGTAATGCGATTGCTGCGCTTGAATTGCTCTTTTTGTCCCTCTATGCTGCCCAACTCTTGGGTGATGAGCTGCAGGCGATCGTCGATGAAGTTGGCGGTGTTCTGCGCTTCCTGGTTTTTGTAGCGAATCGCTTCCAGGTTGTATTGACGGACCAGTTCGTTCATCACCGCTTCCGAGCGACCGGGCAACGTACTCTGCATCGACATATCGATAATGCCTTGTCTTTCCTTTTGCACGCCCAAGATCAATGCCGCCTCGATACCGCCTGTCACTGCGGCAGGGTTTAGCAGCGTGAGTTGCAGATTGCTCTTGAAGGGCTTGCCGGCTACCCGGCGAATGCGGAAGGTACCGAAGTCCTCTTTCACGGGCACGTCGTAGAAGAAGGTGCGCTCTTTGCCGTCAGCGGATATCAGCAGATAGGAACCCGAGTTGTTCGGTTTCACCGTATAGGATCTGCCCGGAAAGCCTTTTGCATCGTTCAGAGTCAGAACTTCTGCTTGCAGTGGGCTATCGGCGAATAGGTATACCTCCTTGACGTTCGTCTCGGCCTTGAATTGCGCGTCGAGATGCAGGCTTTTCACCACTTTTTCAAGCAAAGGCTTGGCTTTCATCATCGCGATCTCATCATTGATGGCTGCGTTGCCTATTCCGCCCTGAAGACCGGCTATTTGTATGTCAGCCATGCTGAAACTGCCGCGGTTTTTTGCTTGATCCACATATACGGAAGCGCGGGATTCGTAGATTTTGGGCGTATACCGTAAGTATAAATAGGCGCCTGTGAGAAACAATGCGAGCGACGCCAAGAACCAAGGCCACCGGCGCAGGTATCGGCGCAATTCTTTTTTAAGATCCAATTTCTTGTCCGGCGCAGGCTGCGGAAGTAATTCCATCTGTATTTTATCTGAATACGTTGATTAACAAAGTGGTGAGGGTAACCGCCACGCCTATGACCGTGAAAGTAAGGGTGCGGTTGGGGTTGTTGTTGGCCGCTATTTTCTTGTTTTGGTCAGGTTGCACGTAGATAATGTCGTTCTGTTGAAGATAATAGACCGGCGATTTGGTTAGTCTGGATGGTGCTTTGTGTCATGGGGTATAGGTATCGGTTCTCTTTGCTGCCGGTTGCGGGAATTCTTGTCAACCTGTATTTGATGTCACAATTGGGGGCGAGCAACTGGTT
>RDDY01000023.1 GCA_003852805.1 Chryseobacterium sp. | reverse complement strand
AATTGGTATGACACCCGCAGCTCACGCACCTACTTGCTGAATCCGTCGACGGGCGCTTCCAAATTGATCTCTGACAGAAATTATCAAGACGTTTACAGTGATCCAGGATCGCCCGAGACCGAGCGCAACCAATACAACCGCCCCGTGCTTGCCATCAAAAACAACAAAACCTATTGGCTGGGCGCGGGCCATACCAAAGAAGGACAGTATCCGTTTATTGACGAGATGGATATGTCGACGCTGAAGAAGAAGCGTATCTATCAATCCAAGCTGAAAAACAGCAAGGAAAATCTGATAGAGATTTTGGATTATAAAAACGGCGATGTCCTGATTTCTCAGCAATCGGCGGTAGATTATCCGAACTATTTTGTGCGGAATATCAAAAACGGCAAAGCCAAAGCATTGACCGATTTCAAAAACCCGTTCGAGAGTCTGAAAGGTGTTCATAAAGAAGTGATCAACTATAAGCGTAACGATGGTGTACAGCTGTCCGGCACTTTGTATCTGCCTGCGGGTTATGATTTGAAAAACCCGAAAGAGAAACTTCCCTTGCTTATCTGGGCCTATCCGCGCGAGTATAAAGATCTCGCTACCGCGGGACAGAGCACGGCTAACCCGAACGACTTTACCTTTCCGTCTTACGGCTCATTTATCTATTGGGTAAATCGTGGCTACGCAGTGTTGGACGATGCCGCCTTCCCGATTGTAGGCGAAGGCGACGCCGAACCAAACGATACCTTTATTCCGCAACTGGTGGCCAACGCCAAGGCAGCCATTGACGCTGTGGACAAGCTCGGTTATATAGACAAAAAAAGGGTAGCGGTAGGCGGTCATTCTTACGGCGCCTTTATGACGGCCAACTTGTTGACGCATTCCGATCTCTTTGCTTGCGGTATTGCCCGAAGCGGCGCCTACAACCGTACGCTTACGCCGTTCGGATTTCAAAGCGAACAGCGTAACTACTGGGATGTGCCGAATGTTTACAACACCATGTCACCGTTCATGAATGCCGACAAGATGAAAACGCCGATGCTTCTCATTCACGGCGAAGCCGATAACAACCCCGGAACGTTTACGCTGCAAACCGAGCGTTATTTCCAAGCGCTGAAAAACCTGGGCGCACCCGTGCGGATGGTATTGTTGCCGAAAGAGTCGCATGGTTATGCCGCAAAGGAAAACATCTTTCATGTGCTTTGGGAACAAGATCAATTCTTGGAAAAATGTTTGAAGTAATAATACTGAAGTCCGCATTTAGCGGACTTTTTTGGTTTATGCACCTCTGCGTCGATCAGAGCGCCACGGAATAAATGTTGTATTTTTGCGACCCTTAACCCAACAGTTTATGGATTTCAAAAACTTCCGGATGCCGTACAGCATCGATCCCAAATATTCTACAAGAGTTGCTTATTTCTCGATGGAGTTTGCCATCGATCAACCTTTGAAAATATACAGCGGTGGTCTCGGCTTTCTTGCCGGTTCGCACATGCGCAGCGCCTACAGCTTGCGGCAAGATGTGGTGGGCATCGGCATTTTATGGAAATACGGTTATTATGACCAAGCCCGCAATCAGGATCAAACCCTCAACGTAAGCTGGACGGAGAAGCAATACAACTTTTTGCAAGATACCGGCATTGTCTTCAAAATAACCATTCACAACGCGCCCGTGTGGGTAAAAGTCTGGTACCTGAAACCTGATGTTTTTGGAACGGCACCCATTTTCCTGCTGTCCACAGATCTGCCGCAAAACGACTACCTGTCTCAGACAATTACCCATAAATTATACGATTCCAACGAGGCCACCAAGCTGGCGCAATACATCCTGTTGGGTAAAGGCGGCGCCAAGCTCTTGGATGAAATGAACCTCGGCCGCGATATCTATCACCTGAACGAGGCGCACGGTTTACCCGCCGCATTTTATCTGTATAAAAAGTACGGCAATTTGGAAGACGTGCGCAAAAAACTTGTTTTCACCACGCATACTCCGGAAGCGGCCGGCAACGAAATTCATGATTTCCGAATGACGGTGGAGATGTCGTATTTCTGTGGCATGCCCGAAGAAGAAGTTCGCGAAATATCGGGCATCGAAGGCGACGGTTTCAGCCATTCCCTGTGTGCGCTACGCATGGCCCACAGAGCGAATGCCGTTTCTAAATTGCACGGCGAGGTGTCGCGTGAAATGTGGGGCGAATACGACGGAATTTGCGAAATAGATTCCATTACCAATGCGCAAGATTTTGCTTTTTGGGCGGATGAAAAATTATACGAAGCAAAAGCAGGCAAGGACGATAGAGTATTTGACGATCGAAAAAAAGTATTAAAACACAGAGGCTTTCGCTTGGTCGCAGATCAAACGGGCAACATCTTCGATCCTGAAATTTTTACCATCGTTTGGGCAAGGCGCTTCGCGGGATACAAGCGCCCCGATTTACTTTTGGGCGATATGCAACGATTTGAGAAATTGATAAACAACCGAGATTATCCGGTGCAGATTATTTGGGCGGGCAAGCCTTATCCGTTGGATTATGCGGCGGTTTCTACCTTCAATCGTTTGGTAGAAGACAGCAAAAACTACCACAACATGGCGGTACTGACCGGCTACGAAATTGCGCTGAGCAAATCACTGAAACGGATGTCTGATCTCTGGCTGAACAATCCGCGTGTGCCGCGCGAGGCCTCGGGTACCAGCGGTATGACAGCTGCCATGAACGGCTCGGTCAACCTTTCCACCGACGACGGTTGGATTCCCGAATTTGCCAAGCCCGGCATCAATTCATTTGTGGTACCGAAGGCGGATTATGCATCTATGAGTCCGTACGACCAAGACAGATACGACCGAGATCAGCTTTATAATTTGTTGGAAAATACAATCCTTCCCATGTACTATGACCGTCCCGGTGAATGGCGGAAAATTGTGCAAAACGCAATGACCGATGTAGCCGAGAATTTCACCAGCGACCGTATGGCAGATGAATATTACAGCAAGCTGTATAATGCGCCGATATGCACGCCTAATTAAGCTTTTGAATAAAAAATTGCCGGAAATATTTTCGGCAATTTTTTCAGATAGAAACAGTCAAGCTTTGCAGCGCATACACAGTGCCAACAGCAATAGTAAAGCAAGAATGAAACCTCCAAAGACTTCGGTTTTGGAT
>RDDY01000318.1 GCA_003852805.1 Chryseobacterium sp. | reverse complement strand
AAATTAAAATGGCGAGAGTCAAACCAAAAAGACACGGTGTGTTTGTAGACATGACGGCAATGACCGACGTTGCCTTCCTGCTACTGACTTTCTTCATCCTGACCACTCAGTTCAAAGAGCCGGATGCAGAGTCTATCACCACGCCTACGTCTATATCGGAGCAGGTACTTGATGATAAGAACCTGATGACCATCATTATCACGCCAGACGGAAGATACTATTTCACACCGGTTGATAACAACGCTGAAAGAGCGCAGTTGCTGGATAAAATGGCTGCAAAATACAATATGTCATTTTCCCCGCAGGATCGTGTAGAATTTGTGAAAGCTGCGTCATTCGCCGCTCCTATGAATCAGCTGAAAAGCTATCTGGAGCTGCCGGAAGATCAGCGCACAAAGGTAGCCGGAGCCAGCATCCCGATGACTGATAACAACCAGCAGTTGATTGATTGGGTTAAATACACGCTGGAAATCAATCCCGAAGCGCAACTCGCGATCAAAGGTGATGCAGAAGCGCAGTATCCGAAGTTCAAGGCACTTTTTGAAGGCCTGCGTGATATCGATTTTTATAAGTTTGTGTTAATTACCTCACCCGAGGCCAGGCCTGAATAAAAAGTAGAAGAAAATGGCAGAAGTACAAGTACAGGATAAAGGCGGTAACGGTGGCAAAGTCCGGGCGAAGAAACATAACACGCGCGTAGACATGACGCCGATGGTGGACTTGGGTTTCCTCCTGATCACCTTCTTTATGTTTACCACAACCTTTAGCAAGCCAAACGTAGTCGATCTGAAACTACCGGCTAAACCGAAAGATAATGAGGTGGTAAAGGATGCTGAGATTGACAACACCAACTCCCTTACCCTTATTTTAGGAAAGGATAACCGCATATTTTGGCACCAGCTCGACAGAGCGAGTTTGAATAGTCCGGACAAGTTGAACGAAACAACCTACGACCGTGACGGCATCGAAAAAATAATTGACGATGCTAAGAGAAGAGCGAAGAACAGAGATAACTTCACTGTAATCATCAAACCGACAGAAGACTCCAACTACAGAAACTTTGTAGATGTGTTGGATGAAATGAGCATCACCAAAACAGAACGTTACGGTGTCGGTGAAATCAATCCGGTAGAGCAGGCAGTTTACAACCAAAAGGTTGGGCAGTAAGCGCTGAGATTGTTAAATATTTAAATTAGAAAGATGGCAACTGAAAATCTAAATGCCGCTTACGATGAGGGCAGAACTCTCGACGAAATCGTATTCGAGCACAGAAATAAAGAATATGGCGCTTATGATTTGCGTCAGGCTTATCGGCCACTTCTTACGCGCTCTTTCCTGATCGGCACGGTGCTGTTCATCATATTGGTAGCAGGGCCTTTCCTTTACCTTAAAATGAAGGCGGGCGAGCAGGTAGACCAAAAGATTGTGTCTGTAGACCTTACGCAGATCAACGAGGAAGAATTGCCGCCACCACCGCAAGAAGAAGAGGCGCCGCCACCGCCACCACCCCCACCGGTAGAACCGCCACAGCAGGAGGTGATACGTGACGTGATTCCGGAGCCGAAACCTAACCCTAAGGTAGAGGAACCGCCACGTAAGATAGAGGAAGTACGTGAAACCACAATCGGTACCAAGAGCCAGGAAGGCGAGAAGGTAGCTACCTATACGCCACCGCCGCCGCCGCCAAGCACAGGCACAGGTGCCAAAACCGTAGAGGCACCGAAACCAATTGGTAACGAGATCGTTGAGCGTGTGGACCAAGACGCTGAGTTTATTGGTGGAGGGCTGAACAAGTTCCGTAACTTGGTGGCACAGAACTTTGATACAGGCATCATGGAAGGCGAAGGAACCGTGAAAACCACCATTACCTTCGTTGTAGAGAGAGACGGATCAATCTCTGATGTGAAAGCATCTGGCCCGAATTCAACCTTTAACCGCGAAGCTGAACGCACCATCCGCTCGATTAGAGGGAAATGGAAGCCGGGCAAAGTCAACGGTCAGGAGGTAAGATCAAGATTCAGACTTCCACTTACCATGAACTTCGAGTAAGCAATTTGAATTACATAATTAAAGAGGGGTGTTGCCCCTCTTTTTTGTATTTTTGTGTATGACATTTAATCTGTTGTCCATCGTAGTAGGTATTTTTTATATTGCGATGGGTGTATTTGTAATCAATTACAAATTCTTTGTGGTCAGCTTGGAAGACAATATTGCGTATCCGTTCGGAGCACTGTTGATGGTTTACGGCATTTTCCGTATCGCTCGCGCCATATATCGATTGAGAAAGAAAGATGAAGCATAGTATCCTGATCCTGTTTTGCTTTTGTTTCTTGCTCTCGTGCAAGGAAGACAAAAGCGACAATCCGCAGCGCGGCGATATTACCATCGTGGCCGACGAGTCGTTCCACAATGTGACGGAAGCGCTTACCTACCGCTATATGCAAGCTTACCCCGATGCGAAGATCAACGTTGTGTACAAGAAGGAAAATGCTGCGCTTTCTGATTTGCTCAACAATAAAGCTCGCGTAGTGATTATGTCGCGAGAGCTGACAGACCAGGAGCGGAAATTGTATGACAGCCAAGTGGCGCTTCCCTGGCAGCCTGCTTACTTCGCGGCTGACGCATTGATCTTTGTTGTGCCGAAGAATTCACCGATAACCCATTTGACGTACGATCAGATTCGTGACGAGTTGTTGTCGGGTGAGCGGCAACTCATCTTCGACGGCGCCGACGGTTCCAACACAAATTACATTGCTCAGGTCTACGGTCTTTCGTCTCGTGAAATTAAATATTCGGCGTTGGACAGCAACGAGCAGATCATTGAAGATTTGCAGAAATACCCGAGCCACATAGGCGTGGTCAGCTACAATACCATCAGCCGCCCCCACGGAAAGGAGGCGAAGATGCTGCGCGACCAAGTGAAGATCTTGCCGATAGAAAAGGACGGACAGACGATTTATCCATCACAGGTCACCATGCGTGATCAGAGATATCCTTTTACGCGCATGCTTTACTTTCTCACCAACGAGGGTTATTTTGGCTTGGGCAATGGTTTCATCCGCTACTCGTGCACCCAGATTGGTCAGATAATTGTAGAGAAGCAGGGCCTGCAACCGTATTATTTGTACAAACGCGAGGTGCGCTTGCAGTAACATTATAATTTAT
>RDDY01000189.1 GCA_003852805.1 Chryseobacterium sp. | reverse complement strand
GAATTGGGCGTGATGGAAAAAATGCAGGCCCACGAGAACGGACTGCTTCACCGGGCTTTCTCGGTATTTATCTTCAACAACAAAGGCGAGATGCTGTTGCAAAAAAGAGCCTCGGGGAAATACCATTCACCCGGAAAGTGGACCAATGCCGTATGCTCTCATCCGCGCCAAGGAGAGACCTACGAAGAAGCCGCACAACGGCGCATGCAAGAGGAACTGGGCTTCAGTTGCCCGCTAGAATACAGATTCAATTTCATTTACAAAGCCGACGTGGGACAAGATCTGTGGGAGCACGAGTTGGACTATGTCTTTTCCGGAACCTTTGACGGCGAATATCTGTTGAACAAAGATGAAGTGGAAGAAATACGCTTCATCACATTGGAAGATCTGGAGCGTGAGCTGCAAGACGGTCCGGAAAATTTCACCGAGTGGTTTAAAATCATTCTAAATCAGTACCGCCGGCATTTAAAAATCGACAATAAAAAGTAAAAACAATACTATGGAAAAAAAGACAGCACTCTACGACCGCCACGTAGCCGCCGGCGCCAAAATGGTTCCGTATGCCGGTTTCCAAATGCCCGTGCAATACGCAGGCGTGACCGAGGAACATTTTGCGGTACGCGAGGCGGCAGGCATCTTTGATGTCAGCCACATGGGACAATTTTTTGTGGAAGGGCCGGAGGCCCGCAATCTGCTGCAATATACCTGCACCAACAATATAGATACTCTGAAAGACGGCAAGGCGCAGTACACAAGCCTTACCAATGAAAACGGCGGCATCGTAGACGATCTGATCATCTACAAAATCGCTGACGAAAAATACTTCGTGGTGGTCAATGCGGCCAACATCGAAAAAGATTGGGAACACCTCACAAAGCACAACGAGAAATTCGGTGCCGATCTGCGCAACGCTTCGGACGAGATTTCGCTTATCGCCGTTCAGGGTCCCAAAGCCACAGAGATTTTGCAAAAACTGACTGATGCTGATCTTAGCGCGATACCTTATTATAATTTCAGCTATGCAACCGTGGCAGGCGTGGAAAATGTGATGGTCAGCAACACAGGTTACACGGGTAGCGGCGGTTTTGAGCTTTACTTCCCGAATGAAGCGGCCGATAAGATTTGGGATGCTCTTTTGGAAACCGGCAAAGATTACAATTTGCAAGCTTGCGGCTTGGCATCACGTGATACGCTTCGGCTGGAAAAAGGCTTCTGTTTGTACGGAAACGACATCAATGACGAGGTTACACCTTTGGAAGCCGGACTGGGTTGGATCACCAAATTCGATAAAGACTTTGTCGCCAAAGAGATTCTACAGAAACAAAAAGAAGAAGGACCGAAACGCAAACTCGTAGGCTTTGAAATGGAGAAAAAAGCAATCCCGAGAGGCGGCTACGAAATTGCCGATGCCGACGACAACATCATCGGTAAGGTAACCTCGGGCACCATGTCGCCGATGAAGAAAGTCGGGATCGGTCTGGCATTGGTGGATGTTCCGCATCACAAAACGGATAACCGCATCTTCATCAAAATCAGAAATAAAGCGGTTCCCGCAAAGGTGGTAAAACTGCCGTTTGTTTAAACCAAAAACGCTCACCGGAGCGTTTTTTTGTTTTCGCCGGCATTATATTGGCAATATTGCAGCATCACAAAAAATTATAGATTATGTCATTTTTAAACAAAAGCATCGCGGGCTTGGCAGGCGCAATTGCCGTAAACGTCCTGCACGAGATATTGCGCAAAACGGTAAAAGGTGCGCCACACATCAATGAAATAGGAGAAGAAATTGTGGAAAAAAGCCTGAAAGACACCGACTTCCCTGCCGATGACAAGGATAAAGTCTACGCAGCAGCAATGACGGGAGATTTGATCAGCAATGCTTTGTATTACGCAAGCTTCGCGCCCGGCAAATCCACAGGCAGCCTGATCGGTAGTACACTCACAAGCGGTTTGCTTGCCGGTGCGGGGGCGGTCTTACTGCCCGAGAAACTGGGTCTGAATGATGAACCTACCGCAGGTACCGACAAAAAGAAACTGATGACCGTGGGCTATTATCTGCTCGGTGCGGTGGTAGCGGCAGGCGTCTATCGCGCATTGGAGCAAAAGAAACAATAAATTGCGAGGCTTATCCGCCGACTGAAACAGGAGCACTGCCAACGGATAGTGCTCCTGTTTTATTTCTCGTCATACGGAACCACAGAGATTTTCCCCTCTCGCTCGATGAAGGCTTTTTTGACTTTTGAAATATCGTCGATCTGCTGTTCGCGCAGATGGCCCATCAACTCATCTTTTGTCAAAAATTCCCGCCGCATGTTTTTCAGCAACAATCTTCCGTCTTTGATGACCTGCACCGGAGGGTGCTCGAAAATTTTCGACATAAACGGAAAATAGTAGCACAATACATCGATGAGGAAACTGCAACTCATAAAAGTAGCGATCATTATCACACCGTCGCCAACAGCTTTATAATCACCAAGCGCATTGGAAGCTCCTTCGGAAACCAACAACAGGAAAATGATGTCCATGACGCCCAGTTCGCCCGAAGTACGTCTGGGCAAGACGCGCAAAAAAATCACAATCACCATGTAGAGCACCACACCGCGAACGATAAGCTCTGTCAAGGGCAGTTGCGGCTGTAGCACCTCTGCCCAACTGTCGGGAAAAAGCTCCATGTTACTCTTGCAGTATTTTTAAAAACTGTTGCAACAACTCTTGTCGAAATTGCTCGCGAACTTGGTCGGGACTTTTTTCCTTCGACGAATCGATTTTCTTTTGAAGCAGAATTTTGTCGTTGTTGGCCACGGCAATAAACGCAAAGACATCGGCAATATCTTTCTCGGGCAAAGGCTCGGCATAGCCGGTGATGCTGAGACCGTACGCGGGACGGAACATCTTTACCACTCCAAGAGCCATTTCATCCGCCACTTTTTGAGACACACAGTTGGTCATCTCTGCATTGATGGGTTCCACATCCAGCAACTTTGCTTTTTGGCCCAAATTATAAACGGTAACGCCGCCTTGGAATACGGACGCAGCACCTTCGGCTCCGGCCAGCATGCTTTGGACCATCCCTGCCGTCACGCTCTCGGCGCAGGCCACCGATTCTTTTTTGTCTTTTAACAACCGTGTAATTTCTTGTGCGGTTTTAGCGGAAGCTTCATCCATGTGGAAAGTATCTATAGGATAAACGCACTGCAAAGAATCTGCCGCAGCAAAAATCAGAGACGGAAAATACTCTGATCCGTAAAAACGTAGCTCTGGCCTTTGGGCAGATTTCGAGTGTCCAAGCCGGTAAATTTGCTGAAGGCCGGCAAGATCAAACCCGAGTCCGTAAGATGGAAACACGGCAGACGCAGACGGCCGCCTATTCCTGTGGGGATGATGACGCCCGGATGCAGGTGACCGGCAATATAGAACTCGGTTCCTACAGCGTCGGCGGGATCGTGTACAAACTGCAATCCGCCCAACAAATACCGCTCGTTCACTGCGTGCAAACAAGCTTTTTCATAAACTTCTTCGGCAACGCGGTCATGGTTACCTTCGACCAAGGTAAAGTCGATGTCGCTAAAGTTTTGTCTCCATTCGCAAAAAATATCGATGTCGGAATTGTCGCCCGCATGAAACAGGTCACCGACAATCATCACTTCCCGCGCTGCAAAATGCTCGATCTGAGATTGCAGACGACGCAGATCATCCAGCAATAAACCGGACGGAACGGCAATTCCGTTCTTCCGGAAATGAGCGGTTTTACCCACGTGCAGATCAGACAACACCAATAGTTTCCTGCTCGGTAAAAAAGCAGTGCGCCGGTTGGTCAGAACCAAAGTCTCGCCACCGAAACGGATTTCTATTCTTGCTGTTTTGCTCAATGTTTTTTCTTAGCTGTAAACGAGAGATTTAAGCATTTCTTATACTCTCGTCCTGCAATTTACGGATGCGCGCTTCAAGATCTTCGCTGCTCAAGCTTTGCCGCAAACTGTCTACTTTGATCGGGAAACTGAGCGGAGTGAAGCCCGAGGCGGTTTTCAAGATAACCTTGCTTTTCCTGATGCGCCGGAAAGCATCCAGCAACCGCGCTTCTTCCAACTGTTGATTGAACACTTCGGCATACGCTTGTTTTATCAACAGATTATCGGCATCGTATTCTTCCAACACGTTGAACATCAACCCCGACGAAGCCTGCAAGCTTTTGTTGTTTCTCTGTTGCCCCGGCAACGTCTGCACCACCAGACCCGAAATAACGGCAATATCACGGAACTTCCGCCGCGCCATTTCGGTGGCGTTGATGCTGCTCATCACATCCTGCAATACGTTTCTGTACGACAGCAGTTCGTGGATGTTCTCGTCGTCCACGGGAATTGGTCGATCGCTGAAGAGCTCAAAACCGTAATCGTTCATGGCAATTGAAAAACTGATCGGTTGAATCCTGCTGATTCGGTAAGCAATGACCGCCGACATCACCTCGTGCACCAGTCGCCCTTCAAACGGATACATGAACAAATGATAACCTTCGCGGGTACGAATTTTTTCCACCAGAAATTCGCCTTCCCGCGGAATGTGCGAAATCTCCTCCTGACGGGCAAACAGCGGATGCATGAAACGGAGTTCTTTTTCTCGACTGCCAGGATGTAATGCCTCGGACAATTGTGTACGCAAAAAGTGGCTGAGGTTGGCACTGAGAGGCAAGCGTCCACCTAACCAACTCGGCGTGATGGCTTTGCCTTTAGCCGCGCGCACATATACCGTCATTTCCTTGATATAAGCCACCTGCAGTACGCGGCCGGCCAGAACGAATTTATCGTCGGGTTTCAATTTAGAAATGAAATACTCCTCGATCATGCCTATATAACCGCCGCTCACAAATTTTACTTTGAGCATTGCATCACTGACGATGACGCCAATGTTCATTCGGTGCAGCATAGCGATTTTTCTACTCGTCACTTTATACAACCCCTCTTCCACCACCACTTTGTGGAACTCTTGGTAATTGCTCAGCGCACCGCCGCCCACCGTCAAAAAACGGAGCAACCATTTCCATTCTTCGTCGGTGATGAACTGAAATGCGTGGGTGGATTTTATTTGCGAAAGCAGGTCTTTTTCATCGAAACCGTCGCCCACGGCCAACGTCATGAGAAACTGCACCAAAACATCAAATGCCATGACTACGGGTTCTCGCGGCTCGATGGTTTTCTCCGCCACCGCTTTTTTCAGGGCCGACACTTCAATCAGTTCCAATGAATGCGTCGGTACGAAATATATTTTTGATACCTCATACGGCGAGTGGCCGCTTCTGCCCGCGCGTTGCAAGAAACGCGCAACGCCTTTTGCAGAACCCACTTGCACCACGGTATCGACGGGCTTGAAATCTACACCCAAATCCAACGATGAGGTAGAAATAACCGCTTTCAAATATCCCGAACTCAGATGATCCTCAATCCAAACCCGCAGTTCGGCGTCGATGGAACTATGGTGAATGGCGATTTGTCCGGCGAAGTCGGGATACGCTTGCAACAGCATTTGATACCAGAGTTCCGCCTGGCTGCGTGTGTTGGTGAAAACCAAAGTAGTTCGGCCGCTAAGAATGATCGGTACCACTTTATCTACCAAGCGCGCGCCCAGATGACCCGCCCACGGCAAGATCTCCACCTGATCGGGAAGGACGGAAATGATGTCGATTTTCTTTTTCTCCTTCGCTACAATTTTAACTTTCTTCTTATCCGTCGGAATCAGCACTTCAAGCGCTTGATCTAAATTGCCGATCGTAGCCGTGATGCCCCAAACCAAAAGATCGGAACGGTAGGCAGACAATCGGGAAATGGCCAGCTCGGTCATTACGCCGCGTTTGCTGCCCAAGAGTTCGTGCCACTCATCAACAGCAATACAGCGGAGATCGCGGAAAAATCTTTGGTGTTGTTTCTGGCCCAGCAAAAGGTGGAGGCTTTCCGGCGTTACCAATAAGATATCGGGCATGGCGCGCAACTGTTTTGCTTTCATCGCCTTATCTGTATCGCCGTTGCGTACGCCGACCGTCCAGTCCAAACCTATCTCGGCAATGGCTTCGGACATCGCACGGGCCAGATCCTTTGCCAGCGAGCGCAAGGGTGTGATCCAGAGCAATTTCAGGCCCCGGCCATAGGTTTCAGGTCGGTTCAGAAAATCTGCCACCACCGCCAGAAAAACAGAGAATGTTTTGCCGAAGCCTGTCGGGGCAATTACCATTCCGTTATAACCGGCGCTGTATTTCTGCCATGTCTGTTCCTGAAAACCGAATGGCGCAAATCCTTTCTGGTCCAGCCACCGATCCAAGATTTTGTAACCTTCGGAATCTTTGAATTTGGCCATATCAGGTGATCAGTTTTTTAATCTCGCTCAGCTCATCTATTTCGTCCACCGTTTTGTCGTGTCTCCAACGGACGATTCTGGGGAAGCGCAACGCCACACCGGATTTGTGCCGATTGCTGAAACCGATTCCCTCAAACGCTATCTCGAATACGAGTTCGGCTTTTACGGTGCGGACAGGGCCAAACTTTTCCAACGAGTTGGCTTTCACAAACTTGTCCACCTGCATTATTTCTTTATCGGTCAAGCCCGAGTAAGCCTTTGCGATGGTTACCAACTCTTCACCGTTCTTAACGGCAAAAGTGTAATCTGTGTAGTAACTGCTGCGTCGGCCCGCGCCTTTTTGAGCATAGATCAAAACCGCATCTATGGTCAGCGGATCCAACTTCCATTTCCACCAATCACCTTTTTTGCGGCCGGCATGATAAGGCGAATCTTTGCGTTTGAGCATCAAACCTTCACTGTTGATGTTTCTGGCATTTTCACGCACAGACGTCAATTCTTCCCAATCGTTGAAAGGGATGATCTCAGATAATTCGATTCTGTTATCCGTGTCGTCATTCAACAGCTGTTCCAACCGACGGCGGCGTTCTGCCAAAGGTTGTTCGCGCAAATCTTCGCCTTCCTGTTCGATCAGATCGTAAGCGAAAACATGTACCGGAATTTCCTTCATCATCTTTGCACTGACCGTTTTGCGATTCAAGCGTTTTTGCAGTTCGGTAAAATTCAGAACCTCGCCGTCACGCATCGCCAATATTTCACCGTCGATTACAAAGTCGCCCTCCATTTGCTGCAAGCTTCCGGCCAGTTCGGGAAACTGATCAGTCACTAACTCCTCGCCGCGTGACCAAATAAAAATTTCACCGTTTCGTCTGATCAGTTGACCGCGGATGCCGTCCCATTTGTATTCGATTTGCCATTCTGCGGTAAGCCCCAGATCTTCCAATGATTTTTCTACAGGATAAGCAAGGCAGAACGGATAAGGTTTTGAGTTGTCGGCATTGATGTGATGGCCGCCGACCAATTCGTCAAAGCTGACCTCTCCTATCTCCCATTTCCCCATTATGCCGTGCATCAGGGCGCTGGGTTCTTGGTCTGAATATTTGGCCAACGCGTTGATAATCAGTTTTTGTGACACACCGATCCGAAAACTGCCACCGATCAATTTGTTGAAAATCAGTCGCTCGGTATAATTCAGGCCACGCCACGCGGTGGTTACATACCCGCGCTTTTCATCATCGGTAGCGGAGCGCAGTTCCAACAGATCGTTCATCCACTCCGTCAGACTTTTATCGATGCGTTCTGCGGGCGGTGGCAAGATGAGCGCTATGGTTTCGCCCAAGTCTCCAACGCTGTTGTAACTCTCTTGAAACAGCCAATCAGGCAGTTCGGCAATATCGGTGGCCCATTGCCTCATCAGCGCCGTGTTCACCGGTCTCTTTGGACGTTTGCCCGTAAACAAGGCAATAAACCAAAGCTTATCAGAATCCGGCGCACGATTCAGATAGTCCACAATTGCGTCTATCTTGGCGTTCGTCTTGTTGGTGGTTTCCAGCGCTTCTATAAGTTCTGCAAAAAATTTCATACTTCCGGTTCGGCATTTGGATTTTCTAGAACTTCTTCGTCTTGTCCGTAGTGCGTACGAAACTCGTCTGCGGCTATGCCTATTTCGTTCAGGTATTTTGAAAATACTGCTGTCTGACCGTGGGTTACGTGTACCCGTTCGGCTCCCGTTTCTTTGACGGCCGTAATCAGGCTCTGCCAATCGGCATGATCACTAACGGCAAAGCCCGCATCTGCAGAACGCCAGCGTCGGGCGCCACGCACTTGCATCCACCCGGAACAAATGGCGGTGGAACGGTCACCGATTTTGCGCAAGAACCGGGAATCGTACAGCGCAGGCGGCGCGATGATAATATTTCCTTTCAGGCTTTTTTTGTCTTCCTCGGTCGACAGTAATTTATATTCAGGAAGTTCTACGCCTGAACTTTCCATGATTTGATTCAATTCGAAAACAGAACGGTGCGTATATATTTCGCCCAAGCCATCCACCGCTTTCATCAGCCTTTGCGCCTTGCCAAGCGAGTAACCGAACAATACGCTGGTCTTGGCGTTCTCGCGGTTGCGTGCCACCCAAGTTCTCAATTGGTCGTTCAATGCATCTACCGATAGCCAATTGTAAATCGGCAAACCGAAAGTGCTTTCCGTAACAAATTCATTGCATTTCACCGGTTCAAACGGTGTACTCAGGCCGTCGTCTTGCAGCTTATAATCGCCGGAGATAACGGCTACGTAGCCTTTGTACTCCAGCCGCACCTGCGCCGAACCTACGATATGCCCCGCAGGATGCAGACTCAGACGCACACCGTTAATAAGCACAGACTCGTTATAGTCGATGCTCTCAACGCTGATATCGGCGCCCAACCGATGTTGCAAGATGGGGCGCGTTAGGTGGTGGCAAAGGTATTTTTTCATTCCCCAACGCGCGTGATCTCCGTGGCCGTGGGTAATCACAGCCAAGTCTACGGGCCGCCAAGGATCGATATAGAATTTTCCGGGGATACAGAAAATTCCTTTCGGAGTATTTTTTATAAGCTTCAAGAAAAACGGAAATTGATGAATTCGTAAAATAGCAAAAGCATTGCCGGCCGGAAGATCCAAAAACAGAAAACCTCCCAAAGCGGGAGGTTTGCGGTATACAAAGTATTCTCTTATTTGGCAATATTCACTGCGCGGGTTTCCCGAATCACCGTAACGCGAACTTGGCCCGGATAGGTCAATTCGTTTTGGATTTTCTCGGAAATGTCATAGGACAACTGTGCCGCCAGGTCGTCATTCACGCGACCGCTTTCTACCATTACTCTAAGTTCTCTACCCGCCTGAATGGCATACGCACCGGATACTCCGTCGAAACTAAGCGCCGCAGCTTCCAGATCTTTCAAGCGTTGCATATAAGATTCCAACACCTGACGACGAGCGCCCGGACGAGCGCCGGAAATAGCATCTGCAACCTGAACGATCGGCGAAATCAGTGATGTCATCTCAACCTCATCGTGGTGTGCACCGATGGCATTTACAACCTCCGGATGTTCGCCCAATTTCTCTGCCCACTGCATACCCAACAAAGCGTGCGGTAATTCTGATTCTTGCTCGGGCACCTTCCCGATGTCGTGCAGCAAGCCCGCTCTCTTGGCCAGCTTAACATTCAATCCAAGTTCTGCCGCCATGGTCGCAGCAATATTCGCCACCTCGCGCGAGTGTTGAAGAAGGTTCTGACCATAAGAAGAACGGAACTTCATTCTGCCCACGATCTTTACCAACTCAGGGTGAAGCCCGTGAATGCCGAGATCCAAAACCGTGCGTTTGCCCACTTCGATGATTTCTTCCTCTATCTGCTTGCGCGTTTTCTGCACAACTTCCTCGATGCGCGCCGGGTGGATGCGGCCGTCGGTTACGAGACGATGCAATGATAGGCGAGCAACCTCGCGACGGACAGGATCAAAACACGACAACAGAATTGCTTCGGGAGTATCGTCAACGATGATCTCTACGCCGGTGGCGGCCTCTAAAGCGCGGATGTTTCTACCCTCGCGGCCGATGATTCTACCTTTTATCTCATCCGATTCTATATTGAAAACGGACACAGAGTTCTCGATTGCCTGTTCCGTCCCGATGCGTTGAATGGTTTGGATAACAATTTTTCTCGCCTCGCTTTTTGCGTTTAATTTGGCCTCGTCAATTGCATTTGTGACATAAGCTTGTGCCGCTGCTTTTGCTTCCACTTTCATGCTTTCTACCAACTGCTTCTTAGCTTCTTCGGCAGAGTAACCGGAAATTTTTTCCAGCATTTCAACTTTTTGTGCGGTGGCGGCTGCCAGTTCTTCTTGGCGTGCCTCCAGCATTTCGCTCTTCTTGTCTACCTCGGCCAGTTTGCGCTGCAGTTCTTTTTCATTGCGGGAAACGCGCGAAAGTTCATCGTTCAGTTTGTGCTCTTTGTCTTTTATGCGCTTCTCCGCTTCCTGCATTTTTTTGTCGCGCTGCTGAATGTGCGCGTCGTGCTCGGCTTTAAGTTCGAAAAACTTCTCTTTTGCCTGGAGATTCTTTTCTTTCTTCAGTGCTTCGGCTTGCACATTGGCTTTTTCAATGATGTTGGCTGCATTTTTCTCGGCGTCGTCCAAGATCAGGCGCGTCTTGGTGTTGATGGCACTTTTGGAATATAGCATGCCGGCCACCGCCCCCACGATGAGGCAAACCAGGCAGAAAATAATAGCGAGGGTTGTTGTCATATATCTTTATTTTACGTTGTTGCACAAAAAAACCTGCACCGTCCCGGGATTAGAGTAAACTCCTAATCAACACGATTTGAGCTGATTTCCGCTGTCTGTAATCCGGGACAAAACCCGGCACGCCATTCAACGGACTTTCGCTCGGTTAATTTTTAAGCGTTGAGTTTACCTTAATGTGTTAGAACGGTGCAGGCAAAAGTCTGCTGCGGATGCTGTCTCAGCGGCCGCTGCTGTGTTCCGTCAACATCTTGCCCAATTGCAGCAATCTGTCGTTGGTATTTTTTATGTTTCTTTCGTCGGTCAGACGGTTGATCTCGGCATTTGTCCCGAGGCGCAGGGCGCACATAGCCAGCGCGTCTTGCTTGTCTTTTACGGCGAAATTGGTTTCAAAGTCCTTTATCATCTCTTCAATCTGCTTGCCCACTTTCCGCAGGGTTTCTTCCTCTGCCGCGGGCACATTCAGCGGATAGGTTCTTCCGGCGATGTTGATGGTGATCCGTCTGAAATCCATATCACAAACCGCTGTTATGAAGTTGTGCGATGCAGGCGTCTATTTCCTTCACCAACCGATTGATGTGGTTTTTCATCAATCGATTATGCTCGGGATTGCCGGCAATCGACGACATTATTTTTATTTTTTTCTGCTCCTCCAGCAGTTCTTGATTCTGCCGGTAAGTGTCCTCATATTTATGCTTGAGCTCTGTATGTTCTGCTAAGAGATCCTCATAACTTTCGGCAAGTCTACGGTGTTCCCTGCTTAATTTTATGATTTGTTTCTCCAGCGCTGTAAAATTGCTTTCCAGTTCACTCAGCATATCAAAGGACGCATTCTAACTAAAAGCAAATGTAGGAATATTTTTATAAAAAACCGCTGTTCCAAGAAATGACCACGACAGATTTTTCACTGTAAAATCCATCGAGACAAACGGCTACGCCAAACATTCGAAAAATTTGAATCTGTCGGATTCAAATGGTTGATTATATGGTAACTATAGCTTTTAATATAAAAATCACTCAAACTTCAGCACAAACATAAACGCGCGTGTATGCATGTTTGCAATGGCCGATGCCCAATACGGCGGCGTGCTTGATTTGTCGGGCACCACTTCATTGTTGAAGACGAATGTACCGCGGATGGCAGGCGTCAGTTTAAAACGGTTGAAATACAGCTGCAAGCCCATTTCTGCAGACCAGCCGAAATTGCTGCTTGTAGATCGGAAGATTCCTTGTGCGTTGTCGTCCTCACTGTCGGCGTTGGATTGCAGATTGACCATCCAATTGAGCCCGCCGGCAATATACGGCCGCGAATTGTACCAGCGATCACCGTGAACTTCCAACAGCAACGGTATATCTATATAAGTGGATTTCAGATTCCTGTGTTTATCCGCAGGACCCAACGGCAGTGGCGTGAAAACATCGTCACCATTTGCGTCAACAGCGTATTGGTCGTTGGATTGTGTGTTGAAAAACAATTCTCGCTGTACGAACTGCAAGCCCGGTTCCAGGCGCAGGTCGAGGTTGTCATTGATGCGCATCTTGCCCAGCAGCCCGGCGCCGAAGCTGTAAGCCGATTTATAGTGAACCAAGTCTTGACCGTCGTTGTAACCGTACTTCGGGTCCAGAACCAATTTCTCGTTGTAACGATTGGCATTCAGGAAAAAGCCCCAACTGAATTTCTTCTCGTCAAACTGTTCCAAATGATCCATCCGCTCAACGGTGCGAAACTGCGCCGATAAAGCGCACGACCCTGCAGTAAACAACAGACCTATAAATTTGCCCCGCACAGCCATTATTTGGTAGCCTTATAAATGGTAGCGACGCCCAGCGTCAGTTTTTTGTATTCAACTTTTGAAAAACCTACATTCAGTAATATATTCTTCATGGTTTCTCCGTACGGGAAAGCGTTCACCGAGTCAGGAAGATATGTATAGGCCCGGTCGTCTTTGGAGATCAATCGGCCGATTGCCGGGAGAATGTTCTTGAAGTAGAACATATAGAACGGCGCCAAAAATCCTTCCACTTTAGAAAACTCTAAGATATAGACCGATGAACCGCTCCTGACCACTCTGCGCATTTCGGCCAAACCTTTCTCAAGCGTCTCAAAGTTACGGACGCCAAAAGCTGCCGTCACTGCGTCAAATTGTTCGTCGTCAAACGGCATATTCTCGGCGTCGCCTTTGATCATTTCTATTTTATCGCCCAAGCCGTGCTTTTTCATTTTCTCGATGCCTACGTTCAGCATCTGCTGAGAAAGGTCGAAACCCGTCACCTTTGCGCCCGTACCTTTCTGCAGCGTAATCGCCAAGTCGCCTGTGCCTGTGGCTACGTCAAGGATATTTTTCGGTTGATCCTTTTTAAGCCATTTCACCAAGGTGTTGCGCCAAGTAACATCTATCTTCAGCGACAGTACGTGGTTCAGCAGGTCGTACTTCGGCGCAATGTTGTCGAACATATCTTCTACCTGCGTCTTCTTGGCAGCGTCATTGTTGTATGGCGTTATCTGTTTCAAATTATTATCTGTAGTTTTCTTTGTAAAAATTTAGGAAATCCTGTTTCCTGTAAATCTTGGTCCTCGACTCAACTTTCTGAATGTTCTTGATAACCCGATCGTAGTTTTCGTCGAGATTATAATAAAAGTTCTCCTCAAAAAGCTTATTGCTGTGGCGGATGTCTCCGGGGAAAACTTCGCCGTCGATGACCGCGTGGTGAGCGAGCAGCAAAGAATCTTTGTTCAGCTGCCTGCCGTAGTATTGGTTGTGGATGTAATAATCGTGATGCGTTATGTTTACCAATCCGCGCGGCTGCGTTACCGTAAAGGCAGAATCAAAAAGCAAGCGGTGGCCGGCATCTGCCACTTTTATGGTGTTGGTTCCTTGCTTCAAATCAACTTTAATGAATTGACCCGATGTAATGATTTTCTCGGGACCGTTGTTCACTTGGAAATAATAGGTATCGGCCGTCGGGTTGTCTACCAAGTAATAGTTGGGTTTCTTCAGAAACAAGAAGTACACGGCGAAGGCAAACAGCACGGCACCGAAGGCAACCAAAAAACCGAAAAGCGGGGTATTTTTTTTCATGATCAGGGGCGCGACAGCACAACAGCAAATTTAATAATTATTTTGGCTCCAATAGTTTCCGGCATTAATTTCTTAATTTTGCTTCTATTATTCAAGATTCAAACATAATGGCGCAAAGCATAATTACCGGCACCGGCAGCTATCTTCCGGAGAATATCATTTCAGGATCTTATTTTGAGAATTCTGAGTTTTATGACGATGAAGGTTTGTCGATTGACAGACCTACCGCCGAGATTATCAGTAAATTTGTGGAGATTACGGAAATAGAAAATCGGCGTTATGCAGATGATGACATGGTCAACAGTGACTTGGGCAAAATAGCCGCGGAACGCGCCATAGCAGACGCCGGCATAGACCCTGAAACTCTGGATTACATTATCTACGCCAGCAATTACGGCGATGTGCGCCAAGACGGCTGCAGTGATTTTATGCCGTCTATTTCTTCCCGTCTGAAAAACAAACTGGGCATCAAAAACCGGAAGTGCGTAAACTACGACATGATCTTCGGTTGCCCGGGTTGGGTGGAAGCCATGATCTTGGCCGACACACTGATAAAGGCAGGAAAAGCCAAAAGCATTCTGGTAGTAGGCGCCGAGACGCTGAGCCGCGTAACCGATCCGTACGACAGAAATAAAATGATCTTCGCCGACGGCGCAGCCGCGACCATCCTGCAAAGCATTGAAGAGAGTGACGGCGGTATCATGGCAAGTTCTACCATCTGCGACAATGGCGACGAGCTTTTCTACCTGCAAAATGCTTGCTCGCTGAATCCGGAATCCACAGAGCGAGGAAATTACATCCGTATGCGCGGCCGCAAGATCTATGAGTATGCGCTGAAAAATGTACCCGTCGCCATCAAACAGACAATCGACGATGCCGGTTTGGATATTGCCGATATCAATAAAATAATCATCCATCAGGCTAATGCAAAGATGGACCACGCCATGGTCTCGCGGCTATTCAGATTGTTCGGAAAAAAGGAATACGATCCTGCCGTTGCGCCCATGACCATACAGCAATTCGGCAATTCGTCCGTTGCCACCATCCCCACCATGTATGACCTGATTCGCCGTGGCGAAATGGAAGGACAGCAATTCCACCCCGGCGATCGAGTGGTAATGGCATCGGTGGGCGCCGGCATGAACATCAATTGCATCATCTATCAAATCCCAACCAAACCATAGTGCGGAAAGATTTTCTCATTTTCATACCGCTTTTCTTCTTACTTGAATTTTACGTTTACCAGGCATTCAAGCAGCTAACGACCAATCCGTTGATTCGCGCCTCCTACTGGGTCTTCACTGCTCTTGTCTATCTTGCCATAGGTTTTATCATCTTCCGAATCAGCAAAGGAACTGCAGGCCGACAGAGCGCGCAATGGATGATGTCACTGTTGGTACTGTTCGTTTTCCCGAAGCTGCTCACCTTCGTATTTTTACTCTTTGGCGACATTGTACGCTTTGCAGAATACGGCGTGAAAAAGGTGGCGGGAAATGCGGAGCACCTGCCCTCGCGCCGCCGTTTTTTCAGCGTTGCGGGCCTCGCCTCTGCGGGGTTATTTTCATTGCTGATGTTGGACGGAATTGTCTTCGGTAAATACAGACATTGGGTCAGGCACGTACGCATTCGGTTTGCCGGACTGCCGCCTGCCTTCAAAGGATATCGCATCGTCCAAGTCTCGGATGTGCATTCGGGCACTTTCTATAAACCCGAAAAGCTGCAGCACGCCATCGATATGATCAACCGCCAAAATGCGGACTTGGTGCTGTTTACAGGCGATATGGTGAACAACCAATCGGAAGAATTTATTCCGTTCGTCGAACTGTTTAAGAGCATCCAAGCGCGAGACGGGAAATTCGCGGTGTTGGGCAACCACGATTACGCAGGTTATCTTGAATGGGAAACGCCCGAAGCGCAGCGCGCCGATGTCGAAAATTTGATTCGATTGGAAGAAGAAGCGGGTTTTGAAATGCTGCGCAACGAACATCGGGTGATCGAAAGAAACGGCGAAAAACTGTATATTATAGGTGTCGAAAACTGGGGTTTGCCACCGTTTCCGCAGTTGGGAGATCTGAACAAAGCTTCAGAAGGCGTCCCGCCGGAGGCGATCAAAATATTGATGTCGCACGATCCGTCGCACTTTGATGCCGTCGTAAAGAAGCATCCGGCTAACGTGCAACTGACATTGAGCGGGCACACCCATGGAATGCAGTTCGGCATCGACCTGAAAAATGTGAAATGGTCGCCTATTCAATATAAATATCCCAAATGGGCGGACCTTTACGAATCGATGGGAAAATACCTTTACGTCAACCGAGGCTTCGGCGTTTTGGGTTATCCTGGCCGCGTGGGAATCGATCCCGAAATAACGGTTTTTGAGCTTATATAGAATCCTAATAAACTACCGGATATTTCATTTTTTACAGCAGGCACACTCGGATGCCTGCTTTTTTTATGCTACATTGCAGGTAAAACAACATTAATAACACAAATGACTGCAAAAGACGATTATTTAAACAGTTATTTTTATTGTTAAAGTTTATGACCGGTAAAAACGCACCGATAGATGAATCGCAACGGCATGTGCGCGAGCGGTTCGGCAAGCTGTGGGATCACTGAAAAGTTTTGAAGAACTGTCCGGCGAAACAACCTTGAGTGCACAGACCTTGCGCAGATTCTTCGGAAAAATCGATGCAGGAAAGCAGTTGAGCGTTTCGTCGCTTTCTTTGCTCGCGCGCTATGTGGGATACAGAGATTGGCAGGATTTCGCCGAAACGATCAGCAATAAAGAGAAACCGAGCCGGGCAGATAAAACCTTCATTGAGAATATGGCCGTGTTCTTCAATAACGGAGAACGCCACAATCTGGATTACCACCAAAGCACGCTTACGGTAGATACGCTGAACGACTGTGCGAAGGTGATCTACGCGGAGAAAGAAAATCTGCAATATTTTTACAAGCTCTACGGCAACAACAATTGGGTCAGCAATTGTATATTGGCGTGGTTGCCCAAGTACAATTATTTTGGCAACGACAGGTTCAGGGAAATACTGGCTGATCGCATCCGAAAAACGGCATCAACCAAGACTCGTCTGGCACTGAGCAATTTTCTATATCTGGGCAGCTTTTTGTCTCAGCAAAACGACGATTTCACTCCCACAACAACCGAAGTTGAACAATGCTATGCGGATTACCTGCGCACCGGTTTGTACATGCCTTATCACGAAATGCGTTACGCGACGGTAATGCTCATCGACGCCAAGAAAAATGACGACAAGCACCGATTTAATGCCATTCTGAGTAATTATTTGAGCGACCTGAAGATCAGGGAACTGCCGACTTACCACGAGCAAGAAATGATTGTTTTCTTGGCCAATACTGTGTTATTAAAAGTATTAAATCGTATGTAGCTTTTTGCATTTAAATACATAATTATCAATAAGTTATAAAATTATAAAGAGCGAAATAATGCAAAAAAAACGCAACGAAATGTTAGGTTTGTTGTACCAAATGTTGTACCTTTGTATCAGGTTGCACCGCTTTGAAATAGCTGATTTATAAAGGGTTTCATCGTTTTGCACTCGATTGTTTTTTTAGTACAACAAATATAATACTTTTTCTTATGGCTTCGATAAAATTAGTGCTTCGGACAAACCAAGAAGACAAAACAGGTCATAGCCCTTTATACATAAGACTTATAAAAGATAGAAAAGCCAAATTTGTTGCCACAGGCGTAAAGCTGAAGCACAACGAATGGGACGATGACAAACAGAAGATAAAGAAGAACCACACCAATAGTGCGAGAATGAACGCCTTTCTTGCCCAGAAAATTGCCGATGCCGAAGGAACAGTTGCAGACCACGAACGCAAAAGAAAATCCGTATCAGCCCGAAAACTCAAAGAAGCAATAAAAGGTAAGGATATGGCAAACTTCTTTGAATATGCTTACAATCGTTGCGAGCGTATCAAAGGAACGGTATCAGTTGCCACCTATAAAAATTACAAACAGTATGTAGCCAAGTTTGAAAAATTCATTGGACACAGGGATATTTATTTCGATGATATTACTGTTACGATGCTGAAAGACTATATCAATTATATGTCTAACAATTTGAAAAATGGAGCAACTACGGTACACTATTCTTTATTGATTTTATCCGTAATGTTTCGTGATGCTCAAAGGGAAGATGTAATTGAAGAAAACATTTATCCGTTTTCAAAAGTTCGTGTAAAACGTGATAAAGGCAAACGATTATTTTTGAGCAAAGAACAAGTAGAAAAGTTACGCAATTTTAAAATCGAATACACAGGAAAAGACGAAGTCTTTAGAGATATGTTCATTTTTTCG
>RDDY01000093.1 GCA_003852805.1 Chryseobacterium sp. | reverse complement strand
TCCACCACCTGCATGAACTCTCTTATTATAAAAAGTTCGCGGACTTGGCAGGCTTTATCCATTTCCACGAAGATGGTGAAGAGATTTTCTCTTTTGGCAAATACAAAGGTCATAAAGTGCGTGACGTCTTTGTTAAAGATCAAGGTTACTACGGCTGGATTCAGAGCGCAGATTTTCCGTTATATACCAAAAAAGTATTGACCGCCATTAAATTGAAAAGCAAGTTTTAAAATGAAGATCATCTGCATTGGCCGCAACTACAGCGAGCACGCCAAAGAACTGAATAACGATATCCCGGACGAGCCGGTCATTTTCTTAAAACCCGATACGGCCGTCTTGAAGGGAAATGATTTTTATCTGCCCGAGTTCTCGGACGATGTTCATTATGAATTGGAACTGACGGTACGTATTTCCAAAGGCGGCAAATACATCATGAAGGAGAATGCTTGCAAGCACTATGACGAAATCGGTCTCGGTATAGATTTCACCGCCCGGGATCTTCAGTCGAAGCTCAAGAGCAAAGGATTGCCGTGGGAATTGGCGAAAGGCTTTGATGGTTCTGCGGCGCTAAGCAACTTTGTCCCGAAAGATGAACTGCCCGATGAAATCGAGTTTCGGCTGGAAAAGAACGGAGACATCGTGCAGCACGGAAATTCGTCACAAATGATCTTCGGGATCGATGAGATGATTTCGTATGTTTCCAAATACTTTACCCTACGCACCGGCGATGTGCTCTTTACAGGTACGCCCGCAGGTGTGGGGCGTTGCGGGGAGAACGATCTTTTGGAAGGTTTCTTGGGCGAAGAGAAATTGCTCAGCCTAAAAGTCAGGTAGATTTATTATCTTTAAATAAAATACTCCGCTATGAAAACAATTGTTTTGCCCGTTGACTTTTCAGATTCCACCGATTATCTGTTGGACGAAACCATCAAATTTGCCAAGGATATCAACGGCAGGATCAGCCTTATCCATGTGGCACCGGCCGATATCGGCTTTGCCATCGGCGACATGGGCTTCCAATACTTCCCCGAGGTGGAACAAAATGAGATCCGCGAAGAATTGTATCAACTGAACCAATTGCAGCAGCGCATCTTGGCCCACGATATAGATGCCGATCATATGCTGCGCCAAGGCGTGGCCGGCGATATCATCTTGGATTATGCCAAGGAGAAGAACGCAGATTTTATTGTGATGGGGTCGCACGGCCGCAGCGGCATCTATGATGTTTTCATTGGCAGTCTGACAAAGGAGCTGACGCGCAAGTCTACAATACCTGTCTTGGTATTGCCGTGTCACAGTTGCCAGTAGTATAACGGAATTATCCAAACAACAAAGGCTGCAATTATGCAGCCTTTGTTTATTTGTGTCCTGTTGTTTGTTCAGGTGCGGTTACGCGCTTATTTTTTGTCGGTACTGTACAGTTCCGGGCGGTAGTACGGGTTGTTGTCTTCCGTATCGGAATGGTATTCTCTGTCGCGGTTGTTCCCCAGCGGTTTTACCAGTACCCAGCACCAGTAGACAAAGAATCCGGCAGCTACCAAGAACAAGATCCAGTTCAGAACGTAGCCGAACAGATCAAAAAAGCCAAAGGTCCACTGAAAAACTCTCCCCAAGAATAACCAAAAACCCGTCATTTCTTCCTTATTTAATAATTAACTTTGCCACAAATTTAAAGAAAATGTTTCGATTACTCTCCGGGCAGACCAACATTTTTTCCATTCCGGTTTATATGATGGCTCTTCTGGCGTTTATCACTTTCTTTAATGTTCTGAACTTAGACAGCGTCAACAGCATTTCCGCCGCAATTGCGTTTGCGGGCACCGCGCTCGGTTATCTGCTTTTTCAAACTTTGGCGCTTAACTACAGGACACATCTGCCGCTATTCCTTTATACGGTATTGGTTTTCAGCTTCTATTCGGGTCACATTGGTTTGCCGTTGTCTGTGTGCTTGCTCGTTAGCCATTTGCTGCTGTCCATCCTTACCGCTACCAACGACGATTTGCGTCAAGACTCCTACCTTCTTTGCGGAGCATTGGTGGGGCTGTGCTTTGCCGTTTTCCCGCAATCTTGGCCGCTGGCACCATTTGTTATTTTACACATCATTGCAACGGGAAAAAGACAAATGCTCGACCTCTTGCAATTTTTGTTCGGCGGCAGCTTGGTGATCGGCGGTTACTTTGCAATCGGTTATGTATTGGAAAGAACCGATACGACCGAACGTTTGATACCGTACGTTTCGGGGCAATGGACGGAGCGTTACGAGGCGTTTTGGTTCTTGGCTCCGGCGGTGGCATTGCTGCTTTACTCGGTGGCAGACCATTTTGCCAACTACAGTAAAAAAAGTCCGAGCAGCCGTTTTAAATACACCTTCCTGCTGTCTTATTCCGTTGCAATGCTTACTATATTGGTACTGTATATGGAGACGCAGTATGAGATGATGCTGCTCATAGCATTGCCTGCCGCCGTAATATTAAGCCGCGGTTTGCGTTTTATGCCGAAGGAATGGCTGCGCGAGGGCTCGTTTTGGCTTTTGCTAATCAGCTTGCTGTCGTTCAGGGTTTATTCTTTCCTCAACTATTAATTCTTGTTTTCATTCATCGACATGATTCAAATTGATGATAAATTGATCTCCGACGAAATATTCTCCGAGGAGTTTGTTTGTAACCTGACTCAATGCAAAGGCGCCTGCTGTGTAGAAGGCGACGCCGGTGCACCTCTGAATGCGGATGAACTGCCTGTGCTGGAAGAGATTTTCCCCAAGATCAAGAAATACCTGCGCCCCGAAGGCATAGCCGCTATAGAAGCGCAAGGCACCCATGTGATAGATATAGACGGTGACTTTGTGACGCCGTTGGTTGGCGGCAAAGAATGCGCTTATGTTATCTATACCGACAACGGCATCACAAAATGCGGTATAGAAAAAGCCTACGAGGACGGCGTTATCGATTATCAAAAGCCGATCAGCTGCCATCTGTACCCGATCCGTATTACCGAGTATCAGGATTTCAGCGCGCTGAACTATGATCGCTGGCCAATTTGTAACGACGCCTGTACCCTTGGGCGAGAACTGCAAGTGAAAGTATATCAGTTTCTGAAGACGCCGCTGATCCGCAAATACGGTGAGGATTGGTACAACGAGCTCTGCGCAACCGCCGAACAATGGCAAGCGCATTACGGAGCA
>RDDY01000209.1 GCA_003852805.1 Chryseobacterium sp. | reverse complement strand
ATAAAGATAATCCCCGTCAAGATGGGTAGAAACCAGAGTTTGTTCTGCCGTTCGGTGTTTGATTCCATAATTTTTTTTCTATTGCGGTTGCAAATTTAGAGCCGGCAGAGTTTCTCACTTCGAAGCAAAAAAATATCCGCCACTCGGCGGATATCCAATTTATAAATGTGATGTTAACGGTTCATCGCTCGCTTTACCGCGTTTACAACCGCATCAGCATCAATGCCGTATTTCTTCATCAGTTCGGCCGGTGTGGCAGATTCACCGAAGGTATCGTTCACGGCTACAAATTCTTGCGGCGTGGGGCGTCTGCGTGAAAGCATTCCCGCAACAGATTCGCCGAGGCCGCCCAGATAATTGTGTTCTTCCGCAGTAACAATCCTGCCTGTTTTCTCTACCGATTTCAGAATAATCTCTTCATCCAGTGGCTTGATTGTGTGGATATTGATTACCTCACAGGAGATTCCTTCTTTTTCCAATTGCTCGACAGCAACCAAAGATTCCCAAACCAAATGACCTGTAGCCACAATCGTTACATCGGTTCCTTCTTGCAGTAGGATCCCTTTACCGATCTCAAACGGCATATCCTCGGGGATAAATACCGGAACGGCAGGACGACCGAAACGCAGATAGACAGGACCGTCATGATCTGCAATGGCCAGCGTGGCGGCTTTCGTCTGATTGTAGTCGCAAGGGTTGATGACCGTCATGCCGGGCAGCATTTTCATCATGCCGATATCTTCCAAAACCTGATGCGTTGCGCCGTCTTCACCTAAGGTAAGGCCCGCGTGCGAGGCGCATATTTTCACATTTTTACCGGAGTATGCAATGGATTGACGGATTTGGTCATAAACACGCGACGTCGAGAAGTTGGCGAAAGTTCCGGTAAACGGAATCTTGCCGTTGATGGTAAGGCCTGCTGCAATCCCCATCATATTTGCTTCGGCAATTCCGACTTGAAAAAATCTCTCGGGAGCTTTCTCTATAAAGCCTTCCATTTTCAACGAGCCGATGAGGTCTGCGCACAAGGCTACCACATTCGGATTCTTATCGGCCAGTTCGGCCAAGCCCGCTCCGAAGCCTGAGCGTGTATCTTTTTTTTCTGTATAGGTGAATTTCATTTTAATCTTGAAAAAGGTTAGTAATCCGAGAGTTCATCCAACAGCAATTGTTGCAGTGCTTTCTCCATCTGTTCGTCGTTCGGTGCTTTGCCATGCCAAGCGTGGGTGCCCATCATGTAATCTACACCGAAGCCCATCTCTGTATGCAGAATGATGGCAACCGGCTTGCTTTTGCCCGTCTCGCTCTTGGCCTTTTCCAAGATGGAAATAACGGCTTCCACATCATTGCCATGAGGCTCTTCCAAAACCGTCCAACCGAAAGCCGTCAACTTTGCATTCAGGTCGCCCAGCGAAAGAACGTCGTCGGTATCGCCGTCAATCTGTCTTCTGTTATAGTCGACGGTGGAAATGATGTTGTCCACTTTGTTCGCGGCCGCATACATCAGCGCTTCCCAAATCTGTCCTTCCTGCAATTCTCCGTCGCCATGCAGCGTATAAACCAGCGCATCATCACCGTCCAATTTCTTGCCCAATGCGGCACCGATTCCTACAGAAAGTCCTTGACCAAGCGAGCCCGAAGCCACACGAACGCCCGGCAATCCGTCGTGAGTGGTAGGGTGGCCCTGCAAACGGCTGTTAAGCTTGCGGAAGGTTTTAAGTTCTTCTACCGGAAAGAAACCGAAGCGCGCCAGTGTGCTGTAAAAAACGGGGGAAATGTGGCCGTTCGACAAAAAGAAAAGGTCTTCGTCTTTGCCTTCCATGGTAAACGGCAGTTTGTAGTTCATCACACGTCCGTAGAGCGCGGTGAAGTATTCCGCGCAACCCAAAGAGCCGCCCGGGTGGCCGCTGTTGACCGCATGGACCATCCGGATGATGTCTCTGCGGACCTGCGTAGCGATGTGTTTTAACTCATCTATACTTTTGTGCATAAGATTAAATTTATTTCAGTGCAAAAGTAAAGAAAAAAGGCGGGTTTTGTCGTGAACCGGATAAAGGGCAACGGGGGGAATCTGCGAGCCGCAATACACAGACATCGCTGCACGAATACAGCGATATTTGCTTAAATAAAATTCAGCTTTTCCAGGATTTTCTTGGCAGTGGCCTGAATGGCGGGCACGGCAACCGAATTGCCGAATTGTTTATACGCCGATGCATCTGCCACGGGAATGACAAAATTATCGGGAAAACCTTGCAACCGAGCCCATTCTCTCGGCGTCATTTTCCGTATGCCCCGGCGGTTGACTTCGCCTTTGATGCGAGTGGTCGGGGTGAAATCGGTAATGCGGTCGTCGAAGACCAGGTTTCTTTCTCTGCCCATGCCGCCGCATACCACAGCGTTGGCAATTTCGCCATCGGCGATGATTTGATAACCGAAGCCGTTTCCTTTTTCCTCGTGACGCGCGCGGTGGTTTTCCAGCGTTTGTAAATACTGCGTTGAGAGATAATATTTTGTCGGCGGCACTTGTTCTTCCTTTACGTCGCCAAAACTCACTTTACGGTCTGATGCTTCAGGATATTCAAAATCATGAACGCCTGTATCCGGATGAAAACCAACGATGAAAATCCGCTCTCGATTCTGGGGAACGCCGTAATCTTTTGCATTTAAAATCCGAGGTTCGGGAACAAAGTAACCCAAATCTTCGCGGAGAGCGTTTAGGATTGTGGACAAGGTTTTACCTTTGTCGTGATTTCTGAGACCTTTTACATTTTCCAGAAAAATGGCTTTGGGTTGCTTCCGTCGGATGATTTCGGCAACATCGAAAAACAAGGTGCCGCGTGTGTCTTCAAAACCACCGCGTTTGCCTGCAATGGAAAAAGCCTGGCAAGGAAAGCCCGCGCAGAGAATATCAAAAGCGTTGGGGATCTCGGCTTTTGTTTCTTCCAATGTGATATCGCCAAAAGGTTTTTCGCCAAAGTTTGCGGTGTAGGTTTTCTGCGCATCTTTGTCCCATTCGCTGGTGAAGACACATTTGCCACCGAGGTTTTGCAACGCCAACCGGAAACCGCCGATGCCCGCAAAAAGGTCGATAAAGCTAAACAGCGGATCTTCTTGCGGCGGAAACGGGATTGATGCTTTCGCTTTGTACTGCGCCGCGCTTTCTGCCACCTTCAGCTCCATT
>RDDY01000283.1 GCA_003852805.1 Chryseobacterium sp. | reverse complement strand
TGCAAGAAAAGTTTGACATGAGGAAAAAAGTGCCGTTGCGCCGCGTGGGCGAACATCAGGAATTGGCAAACCTTGCCGCTTACCTTGTCAGTGATTTTTCTGCTTACATCAACGGCGAAGTCATAACCATCGATGGAGGCGAATGGCTGCAGGGCGCGGGTCAGTTCAATATGCTGGAAGCGATTCCGAGAGAAATGTGGGAGCAGCTGGAAGCGATGATCAAAGCCAAGAAATCAAATTAGATCAACAAAAGTTCCGTCGGTATCGTAACAAATCGGCAGTTGTTGAAACTTATATGATAAATATCCGAAATTCTCTATGAAATTATTCAAACTGAAGGCAGCTGCGCTTTCACTGTTATTTGCGATCGGGGTTTACGGCCAAGAATCGAAGTACGATTATACCGAAGCTTTTTCGCCGCTGTTCTACAACACCAACGGTACCGAGACGCGTTCTGCCAGCGGCCGGCCCGGCCACAACTATTGGCAAAACCGGGCAGACTATGATCTGTCGGCAACGTTGAACGAGGCGCGAAATGAAATTACGGGCAGCGCAGTGGTTACCTACACCAACAACAGTTTCGACCCGATGAACTTTGTTTGGATGCAGCTTGATCAGAATTTGTTTAAAAAGGACTCCCGAGGTAATGCGGTGATTCCGTTGAGCGGAAGCCGGAACGGTGCGAAAGGAGAACAGTTTGACGGCGGCTACAAGATAAAATCGGTACGGCTGATTTCATTGAACGGCAAGAAGCTAAATCAACCGCTGCATTACACCATTACCGATACACGCATGCAAATCGATCTTCCGCTGGACCTGAAGTCGCGTGGCGGTGTAATGAAATTTCAAGTAGATTATTCGTTTGTTTCACCCGAATACGGCTCAGACCGTATGGGCGTGCTGGAAACCAAGAACGGCAAAATCTTCACGATGGCGCAGTGGTTTCCGCGAATGGCAGTTTATGACGATGTTTATGGCTGGAACACCATGCCTTATCTGGGCGCGTCGGAGTTTTACCTGGAATACGGCAACATCAACTTTGCCGTTACCGTACCTGCCAACCATTTCGTGGTCTCGTCGGGAGAACTTCTGAATGCCAAAGAGGTTTACAACGCCGCTCAGCTACAGCGCTGGAACCAGGCACGCAACAGCGACCGCACGGTTACCATCCGCTCTCAACAGGAAGTGGATGCCGCGCCGAAAACGGCTAACGGAACGAAGACTTGGAAATTCAGAATCAACCAGACGCGCGATCTGGCTTTTGCTTCGTCACCGGCATTTATCCTCGACGCTGCGCGCATCAATCTGCCGAGCGGTAAAAAATCATTGGCGATTTCGGCCTATCCTGCGGAGAGCGCGGGCCAAGAGGCGTGGGGTCGCTCCACCGAATATACCAAAGCGTCGATCGAACATTATTCACAGCAGTGGTATGAATATCCGTATCCTGCGGCGACGAATGTGGCCGGCAACGAGGGTGGAATGGAGTATCCCGGCATCGTCTTTTGCCATTATAAGTCCAAAGGCGAAGACCTGTGGGGTGTGACCGATCATGAATTCGGACACATCTGGTTCCCGATGATCGTAGGTTCCAACGAGCGTTTATTTGCGTGGATGGACGAAGGCTTCAACACTTTTATCAATGATATTTCGACCAAGGAATTCAACAACGGCGAATACTACACACCGCGTCCGTTGCAGTCGATGGCAGGCTTCCTGTTCAACGACAATCTGGAAACTATCATGGTAGGCGCCGACAATATGAAGGAGCGCAGCATCGGCGTTTTGGCTTATTACAAACCCGGCGCGGGAATGAGCGTTTTGCGCGAATATATCTTGGGCAAAGAGCGTTTCGACAAAGCTTTCCGCGAATACATCCGCCGCTGGGCTTACAAACATCCGTATCCCGAAGATTTCTTCCGCACGATGGAAAATGTGGCGGGCGAAGAACTCAACTGGTTCTGGAGAGGCTGGTTCATCAACAAATGGAAATTTGACCAGGCGATAAAAGAGGTGAAATATCCGTCAAACGATTTCCGTCAAGGCGCCATCATCACAATTGCCAACCTGGAAAAAATGCCGATGCCGACCACGCTGGAAGCGAAATTCAAAGACGGCACCACGCAACGGTTCCAGGTTCCGGTAGAAGTATGGAAGCGAAATACGGAATGGACTTTCCAAGTTCCGACGACCAAGGAGATAGAAACGGTGACGCTGGATCCCGACGGTGCATTGCCCGACATCAATCCGTCGAACAATCGCTGGATTTCTTCCCAACTGAAAAAGCAGGAAACCGTGGATGCCAAGGCATATACGGGGAATTATGGCAGTAGTCAAATCCCGTTGAAAATATCCTTGACTGCGGAAAACGGTACGCTGATGGCGCAAGCGTCAGGTCAGCCTAAGTTCCCGCTGGAATATGTCGGCGACAATAAATTCCGCTTCGATATGGCCGACCTCGAACTTCATTTCAACAACGCCAAAACCGAGTTCACTTTGAACCAAAGCGGCCAGAGTTTTAAGTTTACGAAGGATAAATAGCACACACCAACTATTAAAAGCAGAAAAGCCGCGCAGACTTACTCTACGCGGCTTTTCTTTTACAACAAATAATTCTTATTCTACCGGTCTGAAAACCAAACCGCTTTCTTCAAAATAGTCGAGTGTGATACGGTCACCGTCGCTGACATTGCCTGCCAGTATTTCTTTCGACAGTTTGTTCAACACTTCGGTCTGGATAACTCGTTTCAGCGGTCTCGCACCGAAGACGGGATCATAACCACGCTCCATCAGATAATTGACAGCATCGTCGGTTGCGGTCATAATGATGTTGCGCTTGAGCAGCATTTGGTTAAAGCCGCGCAGCTGGAACTGTACAATTCTGCCAATTTGTTTTTTCGTCAACGGCTGGAACAGTACGATCTCGTCAATACGGTTCAGAAACTCCGGACGCAGGCTCTGTTTCAACAGATCGAAAACCTGATCCTTTGTCTTGTCCATGATTTCCTGCTGATTTTGTTCGTCGATATTTTCAAAGTTTTCCTGAATCAGATGCGAACCAAGGTTGGACGTCATAATGATGATGGTATTCTTAAAGTTCACCACACGACCTTTGTTGTCGGTCAATCGGCCGTCATCCAACACTTGCAATAAGGTGTTGAATACGTCCGGATGCGCTTTTTCGATCTCGTCCAG
>RDDY01000252.1 GCA_003852805.1 Chryseobacterium sp. | reverse complement strand
GAATACCTGAGCGACAAAAACCGCTTGATCGACGCCATCATTAAGTAAGATTAATTATCTTTACCCCATTAAAAGCTTTTGATTTTCAAAAGCTTTTTTTTAATTCGTTCGTTAAGATATGGAAGAGAAAGATGATTATTTCGGAAAGGAGAAGAAATACGACACGCCGTTCTACTTGGTGTTGGTTGTTTTGTTGATTTCGCTGTTAAACAGCTTTAACATAGATTACGCGGCAGATTTGCAAATGGAAGAGATGCAAGCGCCGCTTTGGTTCATTGTTCTGCTCTTCGCACTGGATACATTGGCGGTAGCGGCGTTGGCGGGCATCTACTTTTTCCGCAAATGGGGACTGTTCAGTTTTGCGCTTTTTCCCATGGTGCACTTCATTCTGCATCTGCATTATTACCGCGTGTTCCTTTATTCGGATATCTTCACACTGTTTTTCTTTGTCGGCGTGGCGCTCTTTGTGTTTATACCAAAATGGCGCTATTTCCGTTAATCAAGCGTCGATAATTTAATCCTTACAAAAAATAAATGCTGTGTTATTTTCAAAAGCTTGCGAATATGCGATAAAGGCGAGCATATTCATTACCAAAGAATCGCTCTCAGGCCGCCGCGCCAACGTACGGGCGATTGCGGAAGCCACTCAGGCTCCGGAGGCATTTGTGGCGAAAACGCTTCAGCCGCTTGCGCGCAACGGAATCCTCACTTCCACCAAGGGGCAACAAGGAGGTTTTTCTGTAGAACCCGAGCAGATGAACACAATCAAATTGATGGACATCATCAAGATAATCGATGGCGACGGTCTCTTCACTCGTTGTGCCTTCGGTCTGTCCCAGTGTTCCGAAGTAAGACCTTGTCCGTTGCACGAACATTACAAACCCATAAGACGGGAACTGACTGAGATGATGCAGTCTTTTACGCTCTACGATCTCGCGGTTAAAACAGAGCAGGGATTTGCCTTCTTGAAGGTTTGATTTTTTTTGCACGATAAAGAGACCAAAAGGTATCAATAGAAAATACTACGTTGAATAAAAATGAAATAAACTATGCGATGCATGAGTATAATGTGTTAAGATGATTTAATTCATGTGGCATTTATTAAAATGCTGATGTACCTTTGTCCTAAGAAAAAGAAACAATAAACTATACAATATGAAAGCTTCTCGTTATCTCAGCCTTTTGGCAATCGGTAGCATGTTTTTCCTTCAGTCTTGTCAAGAAAAACAGGCTGATCCCGCAGCCGTTGACGCAGAAAAAATTGCGGTAACCGGCGCGGCCGAAGAGTTGCAACTTACCGCCCCGCCGATGGTCCCTGCACCGGTTGGCGACCGCGCTGCCAAGAAACTGATCGTCCGCATGGAGACGGTAGAAAAAGTGGGGGAACTGGCAAACGGCGTTCAGTACACCTTTTGGACGTTTGACGGCACCGTCCCCGGCAGCTTCATCCGTGCCCGAGTAGGAGACGAAATCGAGTTTCACCTGAAAAACAATGCAAACAGCGTGCTGCCCCACAACATCGACTTACACGCTGTAAACGGTCCCGGCGGTGGTGCGGAAGCAACCTTTGTGGCACCGGGCCAAGAAGCGGTATTCAACTTTAAGGCTACCAATCCCGGACTCTACGTGTACCACTGCGCCACTGCGCCCGTCGGTATGCACATTGCCAACGGTATGTACGGTCTGGTGCTGATAGAACCCGAAGGAGGCTTGCCGAAGGTAGATCGCGAGTATTACATAATGCAAGGCGACTTCTACACAACCGGTAAGTTCGGTGAGAAAGGATTGCAAGGTTTTGATATGACCAAAGCCATCGATGAAAAACCTGACTATGTGGTCTTCAACGGACACACCGGTTCACTGCTGGAAGGCGGAATGCTTCAGGCAAAAGTGGGCGAGACCGTGAGAATGTTTGTAGGAAATGGCGGACCGAACTTGGTTTCTTCTTTCCACATCATCGGCGAGATTTTCGACAAAGTGTATACCGAAGGCGGAAGTCTGGTAAACCACAACGTGCAGACTACCGTGATTCCCGCAGGGGGCGCCGCCATTGTAGAGTTCAAGGCAACGGTTCCCGGAGAGTACATCTTGGTAGACCACTCCATCTTCCGCGCGTTTAACAAAGGAGCGCTGGGCAAACTGAAAGTAACCGGACCCGATAATCCGAAAGTGTTTAACAGCCCTGCCAATAAATTAAAATCATAATGTTCAGACCGTTGTTCTTGCTACCGCTGTTATTGTTCTCCTGCCAGGATAACAGCGGTGCGGCAACAGCAACGGCAGAGCACAGCGGAATTTCTTTAAGTAAAAACACAGCGAGCGACGAAGAATTGCAGCTGGGGAAAGAAATCTACAACGCCGTCTGTGCGGCCTGCCATTTGTCTGAGGGAACCGGCGACGGTAAAAACTTTCCGCCGGTGGCCGCCTCGGACTACCTGAACGAAGATCCGGTAAGAAGCATAGAGATCATGCTTTACGGGATGGACGGCAAAATAAAAGTAAACGGCAAAACCTACGACAGCTTTATGCCGCCACAAAAATTGACTGATGAAGAGACGGCCGCCGTTCTCAGTTATGTATACGCCAATTGGCAAAACGCCGGTTTCCATGTCACACCGGCAGATGTGGCCACTGTAAAAGAGAAACTATGAAACGCTTATTGCTTATCCTTCCACTGTTGTTTATCGGCTGCCGAGAGGAAGCGCCGGAAGAAACGCATACCGCAAAGGAACCGACCGAGTTGGTGCACTTGGCATCGGACAAGTTGATGAAGAAAATCGACGGCGGTTACTACGAGCCTTTCTTTGGCCAAGACAGTACAGAAGTAAAAGTGGAAAGTTTTTTGATGGATGAAACTCCGGTAACCAACGCAGAGTTTTTGGAATTCGTGAAGAAAAATCCACAGTGGAGTAAATCCAAAGTTCTCAGAATCTATGCCGACAGCGCCTACTTGGCAAACTGGCCGTCAGATTTTGAACTGTCGAAAAACCTTAGTCCGCAGGCGCCTGTGACCAATGTGTCTTGGTTCGCCGCCAAAGCCTATGCAGAATCGGTAGGCAAGCGTCTCCCTACTTTGGACGAGTGGGAATATGTGGCCCGCGCCGATGCGAAGAAAAAAGACGCTCGCAATGAGGAAGATTACACCCAGAATATTCTGGTCGGCTACCAACAGCATAACAGCTCTGCCAAAGAGGTAAAA
>RDDY01000158.1 GCA_003852805.1 Chryseobacterium sp. | reverse complement strand
ATTCCACCCTGCAATGACGGACGGCGCAATCTTGTACTGTTTTTTCTTTCGGTGAAATTCCACTTGCGGAATGGGTCCTACCTCGTCAACCAATTCATACAAAGGCTCGGACAGCGGAACATTGATGTGGACGGGTCCTTGCTTCTCGTTACATATTTCAATGGCAGTGGTCACCGTGCGCAGGTTATACAATTCGGCGTCAGCATCGTCATCTTCTTTCAATTGAAAATCGCCGTAACTGTGTTGGCGGAAAAGCTCTTTCTGACGAATGGTCTGGCCGTCAAACAAATCCACATAATCCGCAGGTCGATCGGCTGTAAGCAAAAGCAACGGCACGTTTTGGTAGAAAGCTTCTACCACGGCCGGATAATAGTTGACCGAGGCCGAACCGCTGGTGCACGACAAAGCTACCGGCCGGCCCAAGCTTTTGGCCATGCCCAATGCCACAAAAGCCGCCGACCGCTCGTCTACAATGCTGTAACAATTGAACCCCGATTCCGAGAAATGAATGGCCATCGGCGCGTTGCGCGACCCCGGCGAAATTACAATATCCGCAATGCCGCTCTGACGAAGAAGATCGGCCAAAATCTGAATGCTGCGCTTGGATGAGTACTGCTTCATCCTGCGAAATTAACTTTTTAACAGCAGAAATTGCAGCGGAGACTCTCGTTAACCGAAAGATCGCCGGAAAAAGCGTCTTAAATTATCTTAAATTATATGGGGCCGATCTTTAGAAAGGGTCTAAATTTGTATCTTTGTGCACTAAAAATCAGGAGTTAATTATGGGTTTATTTGATATGTTCACACAAGAGATTGCAATTGACCTGGGTACGGCCAACACGCTGATTATCCACAACAATAAAATTGCGATTGATCAGCCGTCGATTGTTGCCATAGAGCGGCAGACGGGCAAGCCGATTGCGGTAGGTGAACAGGCCAAACACATGCAGGGGAAAACACATGAAGACATCAAGACCATCCGCCCGCTGAAAGACGGCGTTATTGCCGATTTTCAGGCTTCTGAGCACATGATCAAAGAATTCATCAAGAAAATCCCCGCCATCCGCGGAAAACTGTTTCAGCCGGCACTGCGCATCGTCATCTGTATTCCGTCCGGAATCACCGAGGTGGAAAAAAGAGCCGTGCGAGATTCCGCCCAGAAGGTAAATGCCAAAGAGGTACGTCTGATCTACGAACCGATGGCGGCCGCCATTGGTGTAGGCATAGATGTGCAGAAGCCGGAAGGCAACATGATTGTAGACATAGGCGGCGGCACCACAGAGATTGCCGTGGTTGCCTTGGGCGGTATTGTCTGTGACAAATCCGTGAAAATTGCCGGTGACGTTTTCACAGGCGATATCGCTTATTATCTGCGTACGCATCATAATCTGTACATAGGCGAGCGCACAGCGGAACGGGTGAAGATTGAAGTAGGTTCTGCCTTGGAAGATTTGGATGTGAACGTAGAAGACATCCCCGTACAAGGACGCGACTTGATTACCGGAAAACCAAAAGAAATCATGGTAGGTTATAAAGAGATTGCGCGTGCGCTGGACAAATCCATCGTTCGTATTGAAGATGCCGTGATGGAAACTCTTTCTCTGACGCCGCCTGAACTGGCTGCCGACATTTACAAAACAGGAATTTACTTGGCCGGCGGCGGCGCATTGTTGCGCGGTTTGGGAGACAGACTTCATAAGAAAACAGGCCTGCCGGTGTTTGTGGCCGAAGATCCGTTGCGCGCGGTGGTACGCGGCACGGGCATCGCGCTGAAGAACATGGACAAGTTCAACTTTTTGATCAGATAATTACAGCAACAGCTGAGGACGGTTTTCAATGGCATTTTTGATCAGGCTCTTTTCGAGGAATAGTTTTTTCTTTTCCTTCTTATTCTTGCAGGTCATTGCCATTACGCTGATTTTCAGCCGGAACACCATGCAGCGCAGTTGGCTGGCCGCACGCATGACCGCCGTCAACTCTTGGGTGTCGGGCTACATTGACGAAGGAGCCGATTACCTGAAACTGAAGCAAATCAACGATGAATTGGTTGCTCAGAACCGTCAACTGATGATACAGCTGTACGGCGAGGACCCGGGAAGCGAGCCACGCTTCGTCAGGGTAGACGATCGGCTGAAAGGCAAACAGATTTACAATTTTGTAGACGCTGATGTGCTCTACAATTCCATCAACCGCAACGACAATTATTTTACCATCAACCGCGGGGCGCGCCACGGCGTGCGGCCCGAGATGGGTGTTACCGCGCCTGAGGGGATTGCAGGAATCGTCATCAACACAACCGACAACTACGCGCTGGTTCAGTCGGTGTTGAGCAAGAATAAAATACGCATCAACGCGGCACTCAAAAAATCGGGCTTCTTCGGGACATTGACCTGGCGCGGAGACAACTCGCGCACCATGCACCTTTCCGATATCCCTAAATACGTTCCGGTCAATGTGGGCGACACCGTCATTACCGACAGCAAGTCCTCCATCTTCCCGAAAGGAATAATGATCGGCCGCGTGGCAGGTTACGAGGTGGATCCCAACACCGGCTTTTGGGACATATCGGTGGAACTGAGCCAAAAGATGGGGCAACTGTCAAAAGTCTATGTGATACAAAATCTGAGAAAAGAAGAGATCAAACAAATACAAGATACGCTGCAAAAGGTAAGAAATGATCAGTAGGAACATTATTACGGATATTCTGCAAATTCTGCTGCTGGCATTGCTGCAGATTTTTGTATTTAACCGCATCAATATTGCGGGGCAATACACGCCGGTGGTCTATCCTGTATTCGTCATGTTTTACCCGTTCTATCGAAATAGATATATTTTCTTGGTGTCGGCATTTGTGTTAGGTTTGGCCGTCGATGCCTTTTTGGGAACTTGGGGCATAAATGCTTTTGCGACAACGCTGATCGCCTATTTCCGCTCCCTACTGTTCCGAAACTCGGTGGACAACGAGACCGACAGTTTCTCGTTTCAATCCATTCAGTGGTCACAGTTTCTGTTTTTTATGGCCATCAGTATTTTGATTCACCAAACCGTTGTACAGTTTTTGGAGTTTTTTAAATTAAATCGTATTCCCGAAGTTCTACTGAATATATTGATGACCTCAGCGTTATCATTAATATTTATTATACTGTACGCTTTAATTTTTAAAATCAAACAAAAGGTTTGAGACCGAACCATAAGATCTTTCTTACACTTTTCACAATTGCGGGCATCTTCATAGCCAGATTGGCATATTTGCAGTTGTTCACAGATCGCTATGCGCTGAATGCGGCAAATACATCGATCAAAACGGACTATATCATTCCGCAGCGCGGCATCATCTTCGACCGCAACGGCCGCATCTTGGTGGGCAACCAGCCGTCCTACGAGCTATCTTTTACCGAGGCTCTTCTGCCACCCGATTTCGACACTTTGTCTTTTAGTCAATTGGTGAGCATAAGCAAAGAGGATTTTATCAACCGTGTAAATGAGATAAAAGCAGAAAAATATTATTCTCGGTTGACACCGATGACGTTCTTGAAGAACCTGAGCAGAGAAGATATCGCGCGGATACAGGAACGGATCTTCAAATACCCTGCATTCTCCATCGTTTCGCGACCGCAGCGAAAGTACGAGGTCAATACTTCCGGCAATCTTCTGGGTTACACCAATCAGGTCAGCGAGGCCTACATAAAAAGGGATTCGCTCTATTATCTTCCCGGTGATATTGCGGGAATGAGCGGCGTGGAACGGTCGTACGAGAAAGAATTGCGAGGCGAGAAAGGCGTTCGCTATATTCAAAAAGACATTCGGCTCAGAAATATCGGCTCCTATAAAGAGGGCAAGTTGGATAAGGCTGTGGTGCCGGGGAAAGATTTAACCCTGACCATTGATTACGACCTCCAGCACATGGCCGAGGAAATGCTCGTGAACAAACGCGGAGCCATTGTTGCGCTGGACCCGAAAACCGGTGAAATCCTGACGTTGGCTACCGGACCCGACATCGACCCGAATCTCTTTACCGGCCCCAACAAAACACGACAGCTTTACAAACTGCAAATGGACTCGTTCAACATGCCCAATTACGATCGATCATTGCAGGCCGGCTATCCGCCCGGTTCCACCTTTAAACTTTTTACCTCTCTGGCCGCCATGCAGATGGGCGTTATGACGCCGGAAACCGTTTATCCGTGTGCCGGCGGCTTCAACGTTGCAGGCGTGCGGATCAAAGGTCATGGCGGTGCAGACCCGTTAATTCCGTCCATTCAGGTCTCCAGCAACTGCTATTTTTCATACGCTTATCTGGCCATGTTGAACAAATATCCGGGCAATCCGTCGCGTGGCGTAGACGAATGGAAAAAGATAATGAACAGCTTCGGCTTCGGAGAATTTTTGAACAATGACTTGGCGGTAGGCGCGCGAGGACTTATCCCCGGCAGCAAATTCTACGAGAAACGCTACGGGAAAAAGTGGAAGCCGATGCAAGCTGTATTCAACGGCATGGGACAGGGAGACATCCTGATCACGCCGCTACAGTTGGCCAATGCAACGGCAGCCATAGCTAACAAAGGTTGGTTTTACACACCGCATATCGTAAAACTGGTTGACGGAAAACCAAATCCTGATCCGCGGTTCAAAGTCAAACACAAAACGCTGGTGGAACCTCGCCATTTCGATGCTGTATTGAAAGGCATGGAAGCGGTGATGTTGAAAGGTACCGGCGCGGCTCTGCGTTCACAAGATTTCACGCAATTGGCAAAGACAGGAACGGCGGAGGTTCCGCAAGGAAGAGACAACTCCATCTTTGTTTTGATAGCTCCGGCCGAAAATCCGAAAATTGTAGTGGCGGCCGTAATAGAACATGCGGGCTACGGATCCACTTGGGCAGGACCGGCTGCAACCACCATTGCAGAGAAATATCTGACCGGTGAATTGAAGAGAAAGCATCTGTACGATCGGATGATCAACGCCAGCTTTATGCCCGAATACTACCGCCAATGGAACGAATACTTGAAAAAGATAGGCAAATACAAACCCGATTCTCTTAGGCGACAACAAACGGCCGACAGTCTGAAAGCCGTATTAGACCGAAGAAAGTCGGATAGTCTGAAACGCATTAAAACCGCTGCACGATGAAGTGGACAGAAGGCATCGACAAATTAGGACTCGGCCTGTATCTGGCTATTTGCAGCTTTGCAGTTGCCAATATTTATAGCGTAGACCCCGGTAGCGGCACACGGCAGGCGGTGTGGCTGGGTATTTCGGTCTTCGTGGGAATCATCATCTTCTTCATGCGCAATAAATTCTTCGAGAACATGGCCGGTGTTTTTTACGTCGTCGGGATAGTGCTGCTTGCCGGATTGTTCCCTTTAGGCACCGAGGTCTTGGGTCAGCGGAATTGGTATCGTTTCGGGTCGATAAGTCTCCAGCCTGTGGAGTTTGCCAAAATCGGCGTCTCATTGATGTTGGCCAACTATATCTCGGGCGGTGATTTCGACATGAAAAACCGCCGTTCCCAACTGACGATTCTCGCCATTATCGGCGTTCCTGCGCTACTTGTACTCTTGATCCCCGACGTGGGCTCATTGCTGGTCTTCATGGCATTTTTTATTGCATTGTACAGAGAAGGACTCAGCGGCAATTTTTTCAGCATCCTTCTCATAATTGCGCTGGCATTTTTACTCGCGCTGGCAGTGCCGCCTGTTTACGTGGCTCTTGGTGTGCTGCTGATCGCCGCAATCTATTCTTGGCTGAATGCGCGCACTTTGTCTTGGGATGTATTGTCGATAATAAAAAGAACAAGTGTGGTCTTGCTTCTCGGAGGCTTCGCTTTGGCATCACCGACAATCTTGGAGCATTTACCAAAACACCAACGAGAACGGATTGAAGTTTTATACAAAGGCGAGCGCGCCTTCAGGGATACTTCGGGTTACAACCTGTTGTACTCCAAGACGGCCATCGGCTCGGGCGGACTTTGGGGAAAAGGCTATCGGGAAGGTTCGGTCACGCAAGGAAAATTTGTTCCCGAACAGAGCACCGACTATATTTTCTGCACCGTAGGCGAAGAATGGGGCTTTGTCGGCAGCACATTGTTGGTTTTGGCGTACGCCATCTACATTGCGCGGATATATTATTTGGCCGAACGCCAAAAGTCTACGTTTAACCGTGTTTTCGGCTACTGTTTAGCTTCTGTATTGTTGATGCATTTCGGTATAAACCTCGGCATGGTCATGGGTTTATTCCCGACGGTAGGCATCCCTTTGCCTTATTTCAGTTACGGCGGCAGTTCGCTGCTGGCTTTTTCCGTCATGACCTTTATCTTCTTCAAACTGAATTATACCGACAAAAACAGCTTGGTGTAAGTTTGAGGATTTGTCCTTAACGGATTCCAGCTGAGAAACAATTGGCGGCAATTGACCATACCTTTCAAGCGTTCCGTTTGTTCTTATAAATGGATGATTGCGTACATGACCGATAAGGGAAACATAATTTCGCCTTGCCGCGAGAACTGTCGTTCCATAATCTGACGCTTTCCACTAAAAGCGAGCGAGCCGATTTCCAAGGAAATCGGCTCGCTCTTTATGAGTAAATAATGAGATCAATTATTAATCACCCTCTTTGCAAACTTAAAGCGTGCATTCCAATAAGACTCGTTCAGTGACGAGATGCTTACGCCTTTGGACGTAGCCGCGTGAATAAACTTCACGTTGCCTTCATCATCAATATTTTCCACAATTCCCACGTGTGAGATTCTGCTGCCTCCGCTCGTTGCAAAGAAAAGCAGGTCGCCTTTCTCCAGTTCTTCGCGGTTTACTCTGTCTCCTTCTCTGGCTTGTGAAGCGGCTACGCGAGGCAAATCTTTGCCGGCAGCAGCATCAAAAACCGAAAGAACGAATGCAGAACAATCGATTCCTCGGCGCGTCATACCGCCCAAGCGGTAAGGTGTGCCCAAGTAAGAATGCGCTTCGTTAAGGATTTGGTCAATGGTTTGTGATTTCTTTATAGAGGCTTTTACAGCTTCTTCCATCTCTGCTCTTTGCAACATCGCAAATGATGCCTGCGGATTGTTGTCGGTAACAGCTATGGAATTTAGTTCTTCTCTGGCTTCGGCTAATTTTTTTTCATTGATGACGAATGTTTTGGCATCGTCTTTGTACTTAGCAGGAGCAGATACTACGTAGTTGCTGACACAGGACTGGAGAGAAATCGTGGCAATTGCAATACCTACGTAGGTCAAAAACCTTTTCTTCATAGATAATTTCTTAGTGTTAAGATGCTTATTTTTTGAAAATTGCAGATACAAAAATACTTATTGCTCTTGCTGCGCAGCAGAAAAGGACTTTAGGAAAAAGGCATTTTAACACTTTTTAACACTTTAACACACTGTGTTAAAAAAGAACAAACCGCAAATCCCCATTTCTGGCGACTTGCGGTTTGTGTTTATTAAGATTTCTTAACGTTTTAAACGCTTGTTTTTAGCGAGTGAAGAGCAGTTCACGGTATTTTGTCAAAGGCCACATTTCATCGTCTACCAGCATTTCCAATGCGTCCGATGCTTCACGTATCTCATTAAACAACGGTTTGACACGGTAGCAAAACGCTTCGGCTTGGGCCTGTCTGTCTTCCATCTCCGTAGCCTCCGCTTTTTTATCGATCAACTCGTCCACCTTTCTTTTGATCGTGGCTATGTGCGCAGAGATTTCGCGGATCAGGCTGATCTGCTCACCGCCGACTTCTTGTAAACCTTCGTCGCCGAATATTTCTTTCAAACCCTTCACGTTTTCAATCAGACGATTTTGGTAGCCGATGGCCGACGGCACAATATGGTTGCGCGCAATATCCGCCAATACCTTGGCTTCGATGCTGATAACGGCCGAATACTTCTCTAATTTGATTTCGTTCCGCGCCTCGATCTCGCGACGGTTAAATACCTTTAGCTCCTCGTAAAGCTGAATGAACTTTTCATCGGTTTCGCATTTCAGCGCTTCGGGCGTATTTTTCAGATTTTTCAGACCACGACCTACGGCTTCCTCTGCCCATTCATCCGAATAGCCGTCGCCCTCGAACATAATGGATCTCGATTGCTTGATGTATTCGCGCAGCACATTAAAAATAGCTTCATCTTTTTTCAGTCCGTCACGCACCAACGCTTCTACCTCGTTGCGGAAATCGGTCAATTGCTTCGCTACAATCGAATTCATGATCGTCATTGCCTCGGCGCAGTTTGCGGACGAACCTACGGCGCGGATCTCAAATTTATTCCCCGTAAAGGCAAACGGCGACGTACGGTTCCTGTCGGTATTGTCCAACAGAATCATCGGGATCTTACCGACGACGTTCAGTTTCAGATCTGTTTTCTCGTCGGGCGTCAGTTTCCCTTCCTTAATTTTTTCCAACTCATCCAATACATTGGTCAATTGTGAACCGATGAAGATGGAAATGATGGCAGGCGGCGCCTCATTGGCACCCAAACGGTGGTCATTACTGGCCGATGCAATACCGGCGCGCAACAGATCCGAATATTCATAAACCGCCTTGATGGTATTGATGAAAAAAGTCAAGAACTGCAGGTTCTTCTTCGGGTTTTTGCCCGGGCTCAACAGATTCTCCCCCGTATCGGTAGACAGTGACCAGTTGTTATGTTTGCCGCTGCCGTTGATTCCTTTAAACGGTTTCTCGTGGAAAAGGATGTGGAAATGATGCTTATGCGCAACGCGCGCCATCACATCCATCAACAATGAATTGTGGTCGACGGCAACGTTGGCTTCTTCGAACATCGGCGCGAGTTCGAACTGATTGGGTGCAACTTCATTATGCCGCGTGGTTACGGGAATACCAAGCTTCATACACTCGATTTCGAGTTCTTTCATAAAGTTCATCACCCGCGTAGGAATTGATCCGAAATAATGATCATCCAGCTGCTGGCCCTTTGCCGACGCATGACCGAGCAGTGTTTGGCCGGTGAACAGCAAATCGGGTCGAGACTGGTATAGCGCAGAGTCGATCAGGAAATATTCTTGCTCCCAGCCCAAAGTTGCGGTTACCTTTTCCACATTTTTGTCAAAGAAGCGCGCCACCTCGGTCGCGGCCTTATCCACCGCCTGCAATGCACGAAGCAACGGTGTCTTATAATCGAGCGTTTCTCCTGTGTAAGATATGAATATGGAGGGAATACAAAGCGTGGTGCCAATGACGAACGCCGGAGAGGTAGGGTCCCAAGCCGTATAGCCGCGCGCTTCAAAAGTGTTGCGGATACCGCCGTTCGGGAAAGAGGAAGCATCAGGTTCTTGCTGAATCAGCATATTGCCGCTAAAACGCTCGATGGCACGGTCGCCCTCGATGGGTGTGAAAAAAGAGTCATGCTTCTCGGCAGTAGTCCCCGTCAACGGCTGGAACCAGTGGGTGTAATGAGTCACGCCCTTGGACATGGCCCAGTCTTTCATGGCTACCGCTACCTGATCGGCAATTTCGCGTGGAATCTTGGTGCCCTTTTTAACGGCAGACATAATGGTCTCGAAGGCTCCTTTGGCCAGATATTCGCGCATGGTGTTTTCTGAGAAAACATTGGTGCAGTACAGGTCTGACAGTTTGCAAGGAACTTGCACATGGTTGTCTCGGCGGAAGTCGCGGAAAGGCAGTTCGGAGAGTGCTTTGAATCTAAGTGTAGACATCGGGTGGTTTTTACTGGGGCAAATTTACGCAAAATGCATTTTAGTTGTCATATACCCCTAAAATTTATAGGGTGTAATCATAAAATAATATAGTTTGGCAGCAGCATAGCCATTATGGGGAGCGGCCGATGTTCATCAAAAAACGGCACGTGATCTCAGCCCGGATGGCAGCGACATCCTTTTCCGGAGCGCAGCGGAGGAAAGATACAGCGGACAGCCGGCCCTCTCTTCTTATATGACGAAAATTTAATGCTGCAATAAAGAAGCCGCAAGCATGAACAACCGACGGCAAACCGGATATTGTTATCTTTGCATGAAAGCATTATTTATGGCAAATTCCAGAGCAAGAGAAACAACAGAAGCCATCGAAAGGCTGTATGTAAGTATGCGTCACCTCTTTTACAGAGGTTTTTTTAAACCCTCAGGCGTGTCCGGCGAATCACTGCGTAAACTGCTGATGACCATACAACCCGAGATCTACGGCAGCATGAGCGTGACAAACAAGGTGGAACTGAACGGTTTGCTTTATGTATTGGATCGTCTGCCGGAAGGCATTGAGGAATGCGCTTTCATTCACCTGACTTCTGACGAGGGTTTCCAAAAAGCGAGCTTTGAGCCGATTGTGCCGAAGAAGCGCCGCCGAAACTGCTACCGCATAGATAAACACCAAATGAACATAGAGGTGTTGCTGGGCCGCTCAGAGATCTATGATATTCTGACCCACCTTACCTTTTTATATATAGAAGCCGACAAGATCCGCGATTTGGGATTTAACATGGAAGAAAACGGCCGCCCGAAGCGCATTTGGAAAATCATAGAAGAAGTGGCCAAAGGCGAGAAGAAATTTTCGCGTAAAGAAAAAGAAGTGGCGCTGATTCACCTGTCGGCACTTTTGGGTCGTACTTTTGACGAAACGCTGGAAGCATATAACAACTTCGGAGACGACAACAACCCCGACCGTCTCTTCAAAATCGTTTATTGGCTGGGGCAAGTAAGCGTGGAAGATTGGAAAGAAGTACGCCAGCGCGAGATTTATTTCAGCTCGATATTGAAAGAACGTGTCGGCCACCATTTCTTCGGTGAAAAGTGGGCAAACACATTGAAGGAAACTTTGGTAGCCCACGAACTGCACCGCAGGCCGTTACACATCATCAGCGCCAACATGCACAGTGTGAAGAATATGCTTTATGCCAATGATGCTTTGAAAGCCGGTGCCGCCGATGAGGTGGATTACGCACTTTACGGCGAAATCAGCAACAACCCCGAACTGAGACAGAATATCTCTTCTTATGCATTGGAGCAGGGGTTGGTTTACATCAACGACAAAAGCGGCAGCAATATAGATGTTCAAATCATTGATTTATCCAAAGTCAGTCTTAAGAACACCCATTTCAACAAACACGGATATTCGGGCGAGGATGTGATTATTGTCTTTGATTACGCTTTCGGTGAACAAGCTTTCGAGATCATGGACGAATTGCTGAAGCCATACGAAACTCCGGAGTTGAGTTTTAAGATGAAAGTCAGATCCATTTCCATCATGGGCAAGGCCGGAATATTGACGGGCGAAAAAGGCGATATCATGATTCCTACTTCGCACGTTTTTGAAGGAACCGCCGATAACTATGTTTTCGACAACATCCTTAAAAAAGAAGATTTTGAAGACGATGAGTTGCGGGCCTTCGAGGGCAACATGATTACAGTTTTAGGCACCTCGCTTCAGAACAAAGACATCCTCTCCTATTTCATGAACACTTCGTGGAACGCCATCGGACTGGAGATGGAGGGTGCGCACTACCAAAAAGCGATACAGGTGGCCTCCAAGATTCGGCACCACATCGGCGAAGACCTGTCCGTTGCTTATGCTTACTACGCTTCGGACAATCCGTTGGAAACGGGCAGCACGCTTTCCAGCGGAGGTTTGGGACTTACCGGCGTGAAACCTACCTATCTGATCACCAAGCGCATTTTGGAGAAGATATTGACCGCATCTGCAAAGAAAATTGAGTTGACCTCAGTCAAGGCCGAATAGATTAGTAAACCTATCGATAAACAGCCGTTAAGCATAGCAGTAACGGCTGTTTTCTTTAGCTGCTGTTACGCGCATCATGCATAACACGGCTGTTTCTGCAACAATCATTATCTTTAGCGCTTTAAATTTTGAGAATCATGAACAGAATTGCGCTTATTCTTTTGGTTTTTGCCGCCGGATTGTTTTCTGCACAAAAGGGTCCGTATTATCAGCAGCACGCCAAGTATAAGATGGATATAGATGTGGACGCCGAAGCATTTACCTACCAAGGGAAACAGAGCATCAGTTATACCAACAATTCGCCCGACGAACTGAGAGTTGTTTACATGCATCTGTACTGGAATGCTTTCAAACCCGGATCGATGATGGACCAGCGCGTGCAAAACCAAGGGAAACTGGCCGACGGGCGCCTCGTGGAAAAACAGGGCGATCAGGTGGTCTCGCGCTTGGCATCGATTCCTAAAAATGAAGAGGGCGCACAGAACATCCACTGGATCAAACAAAACGGCAAAACGCTGCGCTACGAGATCCAGGAAACGGTGATGAAAGTCTATTTGGCAGAACCGATCAAGCCGAACAGCACCACCAACTTCACCATGCAATGGGATGCGGTAATCCCCAAGCAAATCCGTCGCGCCGGAAGAAACAACCGCGAAGGCATCGATATGACCATGACACAATGGTTCCCGAAAATGGCCGAGTACGACTACGACGGCTGGGCTACTTTTGATTACATCGGCCGCGAGTTCCATGCACCGTTTGCGGACTTCGACATTTCGATAAAAATTGACAAAGACTACGTCATAGGCGCCGGCGGCACCTTGGAGAATCCCGCAGAAGTGAGAGGCTACCAAACCGATGCTGTGGTAAAAGCAGACAAAGACGGGAAAGCCATCTGGCGCTGGACGGCAAAGAATATTTTGGACTTCGCTTGGGCCGCCGACCGCGACTATACCGTTAAATCTTTCACCGTTTTGGGCGGGCCTAAAGTTTACTTGGTCTACCAGCCCGGCGAGAAAACGGCGCTTTGGGAAAATGTACAGCCGTATGTTACACAATTCTTCCAGTTTATGAATGCGACATTCGGTCAGTACGTTTGGCCATCGTATTCCTTTGTGCAAGGCGGTGACGGCGGCATGGAGTACGGCATGACAACCATGGTCTTGGGCGAGCATAAAACCATGGAAGATCTGGCGAGCCTTTTCTTCCACGAGGCCGCGCATTCTTGGTACCAACAGATGCTGGCCACCAATGAGCCGATGCGTCCATGGATGGATGAAGGTTTTACTTCTTACGCACAAGATCTGGCCATGTATAAGATTTTCCCGCCAAAGGAAAGCTTGCCGAATCCATTCGCAAAAGAAGTTCGCCGTTTTACAGAGTTCCAAAAAACAGGACGTGAAGAACCCGCTTCTTGGTTGGGCGATCACCACGACTGGGGAACCGCTTACAGTTTTGCAACCTATGTGAAGGGCGAAACTTTTCTGATACAACTGGGCTACATTATGGGCGAGGATAATCTGTCCAAAACCATGAAAGCTTACTACGATGAATGGAAGATGAAGCATCCCACCGATCGTGATTTTATGCACATAGCACAGCGCATTTCAGGCATGGATCTCAAATGGTTCCACAACTATTGGATCAACACGACAAAGACGATCGACTACGGAATCAAAAGCGTAAAGCACGACCGCAATGCCACCACCATTACTTTGGTAAACAAAGGTGAGCTGCCCATGCCGGTAGACTTCAGCATCTTGACAAAAGATAATAAAGTGGTGAATTACAGCATTCCGTTGAATATGATGCGTACGCCCAAAACCTCCGATATTTACGGCCCCGTCACCGTTCTGGATTATTGGCCTTGGACGCAAAAGGAATACACCTTTACCATTCCGTACAGCAAGGCGCAGATTGCAGCCTTGGGAATAGATTTCAGCCAAAGGTTGGCAGATATCAATCCTGCGGACAATTATTTGGAGATAAAGTAACACCAATACTGCAACAGAAATCTGCTGCAGTTTTATTTAGAAGTTATGACGAGCATTGTCATCAATATCGGCAACACCAATATCCGCTTCGGTTATTTCAACCATGACCGATGTGTAGATTCCTGGTTGATAAACAGCAAACCCTACGGCACGCGGGATGAGTTGGTAGCGCAGTTCAGTTTATTGTACCGATCTTACAATATAGATCCCGGCACAATTGACCGCGTCATCATCGGTTCCGTGGTTCCGCAGTTGACCGGCGTTATAGGCAGCGCCGTAAACAAGATCCACGGAAAGCCGGCCGTATTGGTGGACCGGAATACCGCGTCCGGTGTGCGTACCATTTCCAAACAAATCGGCACCGATATTTATGCCAACCTCGTGGCTGCGCACCATCTTTATCCGGGGCGTACCAAGATTGTGTTGGATTTCGGCACAGCCCTTACGGCCAGTTGTGTTTCGGCAACCGGTGAAAGTTTGGGGGCCATCATCGCTCCGGGGATAGTTACCGCGCTCAATTCGCTCATAAAGCAAACCGCACAGTTGCCGGAAATAGAACTCGTTCCTCCGGCAACGGTTCTCGGCCACGATACGGTGAGTTGCATGCAGAGCGGCATGGTATACGGTTATTTAGGCATGGTGGAAGGCTTTGTGCAGCGCATCAATAAAGAAGTCGGCCAAGAGTGCTTTGTGATTGCCACGGGCGGCGTAAGCCATGTTTACAAGCCTCTGACGGATAAGATAGACATCGCCGACAAACTGCACACCCTGAAAGGGCTGTATTTCTTGGGGAAAGAATTGTAGCGTCTTTTCATGCGCTGAGCTTGTTAAGGGTTGAAACATTGACGAGCTTTGCTTATCTGCCGGAGAGGCCGCAGATAAATTACTCGGTAAACATTTTGAGTAAGGTGTTTATAACTTCGTCGCTTGCCCCGCATCCAAAACTGCCATTTTATTTCTCAGCCTCTTTTTGTCTACTGAGCGGAGATGATCCAGCGCTATTTGGCCATTCTTCCGTTGAACCCTGCAACCAACGCGCATGGGATAGTTTTTAATAGTGGAGGTAAGCGGTGCAATAATAACCGTGTTTAGAGCATTGTTCATTTCGTCCGGCGAAACAACAACTGCCGGCCGCAATTTATTGATCTCGCTGCCAACAGTAGGATTCAGGTCGATAAAAAAGATATCAAATCGTTTGATTACCATGTCCACTCTTTCTCATCAAAGTCATTACTTAAATTTTCAGGTAGATCCTCATCTTCCAAAGAACCTGCCTTTAGCAGTATTTCCTCCCCGCTGTCGCGTGGATTCTTTTTAATGTCAATGATAATTCTTGAATCCTGAACCGACAGATGTACCTCATCTTCTACGGCAGCTTGTTCCAACAACTGTTTACTGATGATGACACCGTAAGAGTTTCCTATTTTTCTAAGCTTGGTTCTCATACTTCAAAGTTATAACATAACATAACCCCCGCAATGGATCAGTGCCACGAGCCTTGTCAAGGTTTCAAACCTTGACAAGGCTTTGTGTTTATACAACCTCGTGTTAATTCTTACCGTTTCGCCTTAAAGAAATCCAGCATCAACTGCCGGCATTCGTCAGCCAGAACTCCGAGCGTCAATTCCGTTTTCGGATGAAGTTTCAGATTCTTATTGATAAAGCCACGCTGTTCGTCCCGCGCACCGATAACCACACGCGATACTTGGCTCCACGCCAGAGCACCCGCGCACATGACGCAGGGCTCCAGCGTTACATACAGTGTGCAGCCGCGCAGATATTTGCCGCCGAGGAATTCCGCTGCTGCCGTAATTGCCTGCATTTCGGCGTGGGCCGTTACATCGTTCAGCAGTTCGGTTAAGTTATGGCTCTTGGCGACGATGCGGTCAGTGTAAACCACAACGCAGCCGACGGGAATCTCGTCTCTCTCGAAAGCTTCCTGCGCTTGTCCCAGAGCCAACCGCATAAAATATTCATCCGTAAACATGTTCAAATTTAACCAAACACTTCGTTTGCTTTAAAACAAAAAGCCCCGCAAATGCGGGACCTTGTTCATTTATGCTAAGAAGATTAATCCTCTTGAGTAGCCGGTACTTCGTCAGCCGGTACTTCATCCTCATCATCTTCGTCGTCAGCTACAGCGCCGCCTTTCATAGCCGTTCTAGACATCTTCACAGCAACCACTACTGCATTGTCGGGATGCATGAACGTAAAGTTATTGGTTTTGATGTCGCCCACATAGAACTTGTTACCGATTCTCAGTTTGGTCACATCGATAACGATTTCATCAGGCAAATCACCAGGCAAGGCTTTCAGCTTCAGCTTTCTGAATGACTGACGCAGCGCACCACCGGCAACCACACCTCTTGCACGTCCGGTCAATCTAACCGGTACTTCCATGATCACCGCTTTGTCCTCGCTCAGCTGGTAGAAATCAGCGTGCAGAATACGGTCTGTAACGGGGTGAAACTGAATGTCTTGAAGAACGGCAGGAATGGTCTGTCCGTCAACTTCAATAGATACCGTGTGCGCCTCCGGAGTGTATACCAGGTTCTTGAACGACTTCTCTTCTGTAGAGAAATTCAAAGTCCCGTTGCTTCCGTAAACAACACAAGGAACCAATTCAGCATCACGTAGAGCTTTAGTAGACTTCTTGCCCACGCTTTCTCTTTTCTGTCCTTGAATTGTAATAGACTTCATTGAAAAAATTAATAAAAGTTTAAATAATGAATTTATTGCTGATGGATTCGTGCCGGTGAACCAGCTTCATAACATCGGCAAATAACGGGGCGCAAGATAGCACTTTTATTTTGGATGACAAAGCCTCATCTACCGGAATGGTGTCAGTCACAATGACTTCCGTCAGTTGAGAGTTCTCGATATTTTGGTAAGCGTTGCCCGAGAGTACTCCGTGCGTGGCCATGGCGCGTACGCTTTTGGCTCCGTTTTTTATCAGGATATCAGCCGCTTTGCAGAGCGTTCCTGCCGTGTCGATCATATCGTCGATCAGGATCACGTTCCGGTCTTTCACATCACCGATCAGGAACATCTCCTCCACCACGTTCGCTTTTTTGCGTTCTTTATAACAGATTACCACCTCTGCGCCCAGATGACTCGCGTAGTTCTTGGCACGCTTGGCGCCGCCCATATCCGGCGAAGCGATGGTAAGGTTGTCTATTTTGTTTTGAAGTATATAGTCAATGAAAATGGTAGATGCGTACAGATGATCGACGGGAATCTCAAAGAACCCTTGAATCTGATCGGCATGCAGGTCCATGGTCATCACGCGCGTGGCGCCGGCGGCGGTCAAAAGATTGGCTACCAGCTTGGCTCCTATCGGTGCTCTGGGCTGATCTTTTCTGTCCTGACGCGCCAATCCGAAATACGGAATAACCACCGTAATGTTCTTGGCCGATGCACGCTTGGCCGCATCGATCATCAGCAACAACTCCAGCAGATTGTCCGCCGGCGGAAAGGTAGACCCGATCAGAAAGACACGGCCGCCGCGGACCGATTGCTCCAAGACCGGCTCGAACTCGCCGTCACTGAATTCGAGAATGTTGATGGCGCCCAAGGCTTGGCCGTAATGCGCCGCAATTTGTTCCGCCAGTTTACGACTGGTTCGGGTGGTGAAGAGGTAGCTGGATTGGCTCACGATTTTTACTTTTTTTAGATGGTGCAAATGTAAAAAAAACCGCCCAAACGGGCGGTTTTGTAACAATGCTCAGCCGGCACCTCAATTATGGGAAGGTTACCCCCGAATATTGGTTGGCATTTACCATCGGTAAAGTAGAACCGTACGTGTTGTTTATGGCCTTGATGAACTCGTTGGCAATAATTGCGTAGCCGCGGCCCGTCAAATGCACGCCGTCCAAAGAGAAGGCGCCACCCGTCACAAAAGTTGTGGTGTAACGCACTCCGTCGTATTGAATGCCGCCTTTGGCGTTCAGCTCTACCATCTTCTTGTTGGCATCTACCAATGCCAGGCCGTATGCTCCGGCCAATTTTGCAATAGCCGCGTTGTAAGCCGTGGTGGCTGCAATTACCTTGGCCGTTTCTTTCTTTGTAAGAACCAAAGCATCGGCAAGCGCAGTCTTGGTTCCGCCACCTGTTTTCAGCACGGTTGAAGCGGGAAGCAAGATCAGATCTTCGGCAGTGGTCTGACGGTAGGACGGAATGCCCAATGCGGAAAGGTTGGTCAAATCTTTGTCCTCGATTACGGCACCGTTTGCTACCGTTGCTTTAAACTCGATCCGTCTGCTTTGGTACTCTGCATCGCTGATGAGGTTCCCGGCTCTGGCCTGAGCCAATCCGGCATTATAGGCTGCATAACCTGAGGCCAAGTCGCTGATCTGTTGGGTTGTCAGCCCTGCAATGGGCATCGCCGGAACGGTGGTGAAGTACGGAATTGCCGTCACGTTCGGGATGTTTGCAATTACGCCTTTGGTTGCGCCTACGCTTTTCAGTCCGTCCAACATGGACTTGATGACGCCTGCCACCATTTGCGGATCGGAGATGTCATTGCT